>JANLWR010000263.1:0-5274 GCA_031364625.1 Deinococcales bacterium
GTTTTAACGCTTTGTTCGGGGCAAATGGTTTTATGGGCATCAACCTGTCGGGAACAGCATTTTTGATTGTTCTGGCGAATCTCTTTTACAATTTCGCGCTGGTCGTGCGCATCGTCTCGAGTTTTCTAAGTTCTCTTGACACCGACCTCGAGGATGCCGCGAAGGTTGAGGGTGCGAGCGCTTGGCAGGTTTTTTTGTTTATTACCTTAGCGATTGCCAAGCCCGCCATTCTGGCATCGTCGGCACTGGTGTTCTTGTATTGTTTTGCCTCGTTTGGCGTGCCGCTTCTGCTGGGGGCGGGGCGCTTCAACACGCTCGAGGTGGAAGTCTGGCAGTCGGTCAGCAACCAACTGAAACTCTCCGAAGCCAGCAGCTTGGCATTCTTGCAATTGCTGGTGACATTTGCCGCAAGTTTGTTGTACACCCGAGCGCAATCGGCTTCTCGTCTGGCGCTCGAGTTTGGCGCAAAACGTCCATTTGCCAAAGGAGTCGCTCGAGTGACTTTAATTGTCTGCGTCGTCTTTACGCTGATTTTGACGCTCTCGCCAATGTTGGCATTGCTGCGTCAAGCGTTGTTTGATTCGGGCGGTTTGACATTTGGGTTTTTTGTGAATGCGTTTAAGCTCGGTGATGGACTCAGCGATGTTCCGATTCTATTGGCGCTCGAGAACGCGGTCTTGTTTGTGGGTTTAACTTTGCTGCTGGCAGTGCCAATGGGTTTGTTGTACGCACTCGCGGCACATTGGACAAACTCGAGAATTCTTGATGCGCTATCATTGTTGCCACTCATAACCAGCGCAACTTTGCTTGGTGTGGCGTTTATTGTCTCTTATCCAAAGCTGACCGCGAACTTGGGTTTGTTGATCGCGGCGTACACCATCGGCGCGTATCCGTTCATTGTGCGCAGCGTGCTGCCAGCGCTTCGGGCGTTGCCACCCGAGATTCTCGAGGCGGCACGGGTCAGTGGCGCGAATGAATTTCAGGTGTTTTGGTTTGTGACCTTGCCGCTCCTTCGCCCGGCTTTAAGTACGGGTATTGCCTTTGCTTTTGCCAGTGTGATCGGAGAGTTCAGCGCGACCCTGGTGCTGTCTCGACCCGAATGGGCGACGTTGACCACGGTCATTTACGCCAAACTTGGGCGACCAGGGCAATTGGGTGACGCCAGCGCCATTGCCGTGATGCTGTTGCTGCTAACCACTGGAGGTTTTTTATTGCTTGACCGTGCCAGGGGACGAATGGGTTAGAGCCTGGCTTGATCTGTCCCAGCTCGAGCGGCAGTTGTGCCCATTGGCAAAAACAGTTTAAAAGTTGTTCCTGTTCCCACTTGGGTTTGGATTTGAACTTCGCCACCAAAATGACCGCGCACGATGTCACGAATGATGCTTAAACCCAAACCCGTGCCTTTCCCAACTGGTTTGGTGGTAAATAAAGGTTCAAAAATTTTAGCTAAAAGATCATCGGGAATACCGCTGCCGTTGTCTGAAACGCTCAAAACCAATTCGGTTTGCTCGAGTTGAATTCGGGTGCCAAAGATCACATCGACCCGCGCATTTTCTTTGCCCTCGCTGGCATGAATGGCGTTGATGACCAGGTTCGAGACCACTTGGGTAAAACGACCAGGTTCGCCGCGCAATAACGTGCCCGCAATTCCAGGGTTCAAAGCGATCAACACCTTGGCGCTCCTTGCTTGATGCTCGAGCATCGAAAGCGTGTCCTGGGCAACACTTACGGGGTCGAACAGGGTGGCTTCGTTGCTGGCGAACCTCGTTTGGTTGCGCATTTTGCGGACAAATTCACCCAAGCGGTCAAGGGTGCTGGCAGTGTCTTGCAAACTTTTCTGAAGTTCTTTGGCAATTTCGAGATGGTCTTCGTTTGTCACGTCGGGGTTGCCAAGGCTCTCGGCGTATTCGTCTGCCAGTGAACGCGCCTGATGTAAGTAATTTAAACTGGCGGCAAGTGGGGTGTTGACTTCATGGGCTAGCCCAGCGGTCAGTTGCCCGATGCTGGCAAGTTTTTCACTCGAGAGCAGTCGTTCACGGCTGTCCTCGAGTTCTTTGGTACGGGCTTGAATGCGTTCCTCGAGTTGGTTGTTCATGTTTAAGAGTTGTGTTGCTAAACTTTGATTTTCGCGCAAGATCAGTATTTGACGTACCAAAACCAAAGCGGTAATGATCGCGGCTGAAACGACACCAACAATGTCAGTCAAATCCGAATCGAGATGAGACTGAATCAATGGAATGTAAATCATGAACGCAGCCACATACGGGGCATAGGTGCTTAACCATCCAAATGACGCCAGACTTTGATGGGTCAGGATGCTCGAGGTTTGCGGGTTAAAACTAAAATTGACCGCTGTGCAAAAAATGCTGACCAGCAAGATAAAACCACTGTCCAGTAAACCGCCGTGTTGGTAGAGGTCTAAACTCAGTTGAGCGCCTATCGCGCCGTCCATCAACACCAAGGCTAAAATTCCTAGAGTTGTCAGGACACTTAAACGTTGGGTTTCACTCTTGCTGCGCAGGGTCACAACGATAGCCACAACCAACAGCAGAATATCGAAGGGAGTGCCATTAAACGGAACTTGCCCAAATTTGGCGTTCACAGCGCTCGAGCCTGGTAAAAGCAATTGACCACCGTTTTCAACGATTTTGCCCAGAAAAAAACTCCAAAAAAGAATCGCAATGGTCAGCACCAGCAATGTCACATCAAGACTCAAACGAATCATCTCGAGTCGGTTGGTTTGACGAACTGGAATGCGTAAAAAACCATACAACAATAACAAACTGCCCAGTCCGCACATCAGGTCAACTGGGTTGAAGATCGGTTTCAAGCCAAACTCGAAGAACGCCCGAATAACATCTGCGACAATATGAAGTCCAATGCCCCAAACAAACGGCTGCAAGATGGGTCGTAAGTTTGGATTTTGAAGCTGTAAGGCTCGAGCCAAAAAGACCATCGCCATGATCTCAACAGGCAGGTTGAAAAACACGTGACGTGCCTGCTGCCAATTCGCCCCTCCAAGGTTCAGACCAAGCCCTAAAAAATAGCCAACAGCCAGGGTTATTGTCAGCAAAAATAGTGGTTGCAACGTCTTAAAACGCAAATCGCGGTTTGCAAGCACGGTTTCGGGAATCATACAGTTTCCTTGACTGAACCGGCTTTTGGAATCGAAATATCAAACCGTGTTCCGATTCCGACGTGGCTGTTGACACCAATATCACCCGAAAAGTGACCTTTGACAATATCGTGTACCACCGATAAACCAAGACCATCGCTATCCTCGCTGAGCATCGAAAACTTTGGTTCAAAAATACTTGTTAGAACATCTACATCCAGGGGCAGACCATTGTTCTCAACACTCAAACGCACGGTTTTGTCGCTCGAGTCTAGGACGATGCGCACCCAAGAAAGGTTTTGGTCTGGCTGTCCTCTACAGGCTTGAATGCTGGTCAATACCAGTTCGTTCAAAATTTGTTTCAAGCGCAAAGGGTCGCCGTGGACCAGTATGGCTTCGTCTGGCAAACTGATCTCGAGCTTGACTTGATGCTCAAAAGCTTGGTACTCGAGGTGGACAAAACAGTCTTGCAGGGTTTGTCTGGCATCAAAGTCAAAGCTGTCTTTGCTGGACATTCTGCTTTGTTCGCGGACTCTTCTGATAAATCGACCCAGGCGTTCTAAACTGCGTTCGATTCTTTGATGAACCGATTCGAGTTCGCTGGCGATTTCAAGATGATCGTCTTTGGTGACATTGGGGGAAAGTAGCGAATTTTTGTACTCACGCACCAATTCCCTGGCATGTGAAAGGTCGTATAAACTGGCTGCGAGCGGGGTGTTGACTTCGTGGGCAACGCTTGCCGTAATCCGTCCTAGACTGGCAAGTTTTTCACTTGCCACCAACTGGGCTTGGCTTTCTTGCAGCAAGACGGTTTTGGTGTTTAACTCTTCGGTGCGCTCGATCACGCGTTGCTCGAGGTCGTTCGAGAGTGTTCTTAGATTTTTGTTCAATTCCGAATTGTCGTACAGCTCTATCGATTGTCGAAATAAGGCGAGTACGACTGCCAGACCTGTGCCTGTCAAAACGCCAATGTCGTTGATACTTGAATCGTTTTTGCGAAAAACATTGACTAAAAAAACAACAAACACACAAACCTGAGTGACCAATGCTAAAGTTCGCCAATTTGACCCCATTTCTTTTTTGGAATTGTTCGCGAACCGAGCATTGATGACCAAATTATTTTTTGGTTGAAGACTCGAAACCGCAGCCAAACAAAAAAATACCGCACAGATCATGACCAGTAAATCTAAAGGATTTGCAGTTTGGTAAGAATTGCTTGCTTCTTGAATGTTAAATAAAATATCAAACAAACTCATACCAGTTAATCCCAGAGCCAAACTCGAGAATTGAAATTTAGTTAAGTTTCCTCGACCATTAAACATGAGTAAACTTAAGCTAATTAACTGTAAAACATCCATGACTGGGTAAATGAGACTTAAAATTAATGCCAAATACTGCTGATCGTACTCGAGAATCGTATCTGCCAAGTAAATACGCCAAGCTAGAATCATCAGGGCAGTCATGACAATTCCAATTTCGAGGTTTAATTTTAGACCTTCGCGTTTGGTTTGGAGTTTTTTACGTGGTATGAAAGAAAATGCGACAATTAAACCAATCGGTTGCAACACGTAAAAAATATCGGCTACCGATGGGAAAGGGTCAATTTTAAGGACAATCTCGAGATAAGCCCAAATGCAATCGCCAATGCCCAAAGTCAATAAACTTATGGCAAGCCAAAACCACATTTTTTTGAGGGCGTCGTTGTGGTGTTTTGAAACCAGGTAAATGATCCAGGCGGCAATCAAACTTGGTGGGATGTTGAGTAAATCGCCGCGCAGGGTTGCGAGGGTTTCACCGCCGACCTGAAACAATAATCCAATCACATGTACGGCGCTGAAAACGAGCAACAAAGTCAACCATACCGCAAAATTTTTTTGCGATGCTCGAAGTTTTTTTTGAGGTACGCTCACACTCGTCAAAATAAGCCCTTTAAATTCTCGAGTTCGGAAGTGATGAACCCCTCGAGTGCAATGTTTTTGTTAAAACAATTTTACGTGTTCACAGGCGTTTCAAAAGTCCAAACTTGGCAAGGCGTGTATTGACCTCGAGCAAAAAGAATTGAACCATCAAGGTCGATGGAGTCAATGGTTTATCTCAGCCCGGTTTATTTCAGTAAAATCTCGAGTTCAAGCACTTCGCCCTTGACAACACGATTGTTT
>JANLWR010000289.1:0-6983 GCA_031364625.1 Deinococcales bacterium
CGTCATTCGCGCCAGCCTGGAGCCAAACTGCAACATCGCCGACACCAGCAGCATCAGTATTGCCCGAGCACCGCTCCCTGCCCAAACCCGCGAAAGCCAAGTCGTGGTGCTCGGCAAGATCGATCAAGTGCTCGGCAGCAACAACAGCGTGATTCTTTCGGACCGAATTCCTGCCAACGCGACCTACATCAAAGGCTCGAGCCGATTGCTCAGTAACCCAAGCTTTAATGTGACCCAGTATGCCAGCGACGCCGGAACGCCATTTGCCGACCCGTATGTGTCTGGCGACCGGTTGTTCTGGGTGATTCCAGGCAAAGCGTTCCAAGCCATGCTGGCAAAACAAAACCGCAAATCGAACGTTTTAATGAACAGCGCCCAAGCCAGCAGCGTTTACGGTCTGACCTACCGCCTGAGCCATACGGGTGCGCTGGTCATGCCGACAGACCGCGTTGGCGTCCTGTTGCTGTCCCCAGGCAAGCCAGGTGCAGGTGTGACCGCACTTGACCCCAACAGCGCCATCGGCAAAACCTGCGGCGAATGCGTGGTTCGTGTGCTGCAAGGCGACCCAGCCACGTTGCTGCCGGCTTTAAACGCAGCCATCCCACTGGCAGGAACGCCAAGCAGCAGCAACAACCGTCCGATTGGCGGCGAAGCCACCATTTTAAAAGTCAGCGTCATCAATCCACAAACCGACAACGGCATCAACGCCATCGTCTTGGTCGAAGCCTTTGACTCAAACGGTCTTGCCGCCAGCGACAGTTACGCCACCCTCGAGTTGAACGTTGACCCGATTACGCAAGACGCCGAACCAGGCATTTCTGGCTATCAAGTTCGATTGGTCGGCGGTGTTGGACGCGTGCAACTCTCTGGCTTGTCACAACAACCGGGAAACAACAACCCAATCACCGAAGTCCAAATCGAGGCTCGAGTCACCAACTCAAACGGTACGATTTCCTCGAGCCGCAACTTTAAAGTCTCAGAACTGAGCGTCGGCAGCCGCGACCCGTTAACCCCAAACACTAGCGACACCCAAGCCCCAGTGCGTCCGTTCTTGTTGGTCGGTAACATCGGCGCTCAGGGCGATCTTGGGCTTCCAAGCGGTGAGTTCAGTATTTCGGGCGGCTTGCGTGTCTTCGCCAGGGGCGAAATTGCCACGGGCGTGACATTGACTGCCGCCATCAACCTGCAAGTCAAAGATTATCTTGACGCCAACGAAAACGGTGTCAAAGACCCCAGTGAGGCAAACTCAGGTTTTAATTTTGGTGGCAGTCTGCTGCCGCCAGCCAACCCCTACGACACCAACCGATTCCCACTGCTTGGCGACAGCAGCACTGGCGGCAGCGACGTGCGCTCGAGCGACAGCTTTTACTTAAAACTCGAGAGCGGTAGCTCGTACCTGATGTACGGTCAAATCACACCAGGTTTTACGGGTATTCTGACCAATTACAGCCCGAACTTTAACGGCTTCCAAGGGCAATACCGTGCGGGCGGCATCAACCTGAACGCCTTTGCGACCTACCAACCAAATGCCAACAAGTTCTTCTCACTTCAAGGCGACGGCACGCGCCTTTACTATGTGATCGACACAACAGACACCGCCAGCACCCCGTACAAAACCCAAGTCTTTGACTCGAGCGAACGCATCGTGATCACTGTTTACGACCGTAACTCGTGCCAATTTATCAACGGTCAACTGGTCGCTGGTTCTTGCACCGTGCGTTTAAGCCAAAAAGTTCTGGATCGCAATGTTGATTACACGATTGACTACAAAACAGGTCGTATCGAACTGTTTAAGAACCTCAATGCCAGCGATTCAAACGGCAACCCACAATTTGTTGAAATCGACTTTGCCCGCTCCGAAGCAGACCGCAATTTGCAATTCGGTGTTCAAGCCGGACTGAACGCAGGAGCTTTTAACATCACGGGTACAGCCATTTTACTCAAACCAGGCATCAACCCAGGCTTGTTGTACGGCGTTGGCGTTGGTTACAGCGCAGGCGGTTTTGACCTCGGGATCGAAGGCACCTCGAGCGGCGGCGCACTTGGACTTGGCGCTCAAGTCAATTACACGGGCGGCGGGTTTAACTTTAGGGTGCGATACCAAGACCTGGCAATCGGTTATCTTGACCCAGCCCGCAATGGATTAACTGCCACCGCAGGACGCAACCTCAGTATTGCTGCCAGCCTTGGCGACCCGAACGGTTTTAGCGTCAATGCCAACATCACCCACAGCCAACTCTACGAAAACGCCACCCCAGGCGCAAACAACACTTTCAGCCTGAACGCTCGCAACAACTTCGGCAGCGGATTGGCACTATCACTTGGTGCTTACGCCACCCTCAACCCAGCTTTAAATAACTTTGACATGTTCGCCACCCTGGGCGCAGAAGTACCACTGGGCGCACTTAAACTGACGTTGTTGCACAAACAATTTTTGATTGGCAAAACCAACTCGAGCACCGAAGTTGGACTCGAGTTGCCACTCTCGAGTAACTTTAGTTTGCGTTTTTCTGACACCCTGACCTACGGCGATACCATCCGCCAGCAACTCAATTTTGGCGTGCGTGGCACATTCACCAACCAAGAATTGATCCGCACCATCACCGGCAACAACGCCCTGATTCCCGACGCGTTTGGACAAACCAACATTACCGCCAGTTACGGCACAGACACGGCAAGCCCCGAAAATGCTCAAGCGATTGTTGGCATTGACACCAACATTCCCTTAAGCAGCAACTTCAGCGCCCAACTCGGAGGTCAAGCCACCTTTGGCAACGCCAGCACTTACGGCGGCACTGTGGGCTTGCGTTACGACGACACCACCACCAAAGCCAACGCCAGCGTGGGCTTGTCAGTTGCCAGCGATGGCTCGGTCAAACAAGTTTACCAAGTCGGTGTGCTCGCCCAAATCAGTCCAAACTTTGTGATCTTCCCAAACCTCGAGTACGCCGTAGACCCCGCAGTCTGGTCAACCCTGGGCGCGAAATATGCCGACGGCGGCAAGTTTGGCATTGCCCTGGCAATCCGTGCCAATCAATTCAGTTTAATTGGCAACAACTTTGGCAAGTTCGGTATTTACCGATCTGCCGCCGATGCCAGCGATTACATTGAAGGCTTGTTCGTTGCCAGCTATGAAACCAGCGAAGTCCTGTTCCTGCGCGGCAACTTTAACTACCGTTACGAACTGAGTCCAGGCGTGTTCACCGTGCAACTCGGCGCAGGCTTCACCTACTTTTTGACCGACTTTATCGGCGTTGGCGCCAACACCCAACTTGCCTGGCAATCGGTCAGCAATTACGTCGGATACGCCTTCGGCGTTGAAGCCAGCCTGAAACCCCTGACCAACTTGCTCTTTACGGTCGGTTACAATTTTAGCGGCACAAACTTCTTTGGCAGCAGTCAAGGTCTTTACTTCCGTCTGGATTGGAAGTTTGACGAGAGACTGTTCGGGCGTTAAAACTCGAGGTTCAAAACTCGGGTTCTCTCGAGAATCAAAACCAAAAAGTTACCCCCTGCCGTAAGGTAGGGGGTCGCCGCTTGTAAAAGAATTTTTGCAGTTTTTTGGACCCGAGCATGACCATTCATTGCGGCGGGGGGTCGTGCAAAATTCAGTCGTCGAACCAATGCTGCACGACCCCTCCGTCTCTCGCTTCTTGCCCCTCACAGCAGCACCTAACGGGCTTGGGGCGCTGCGCTCGAGCCACCTCCCCTTCTTGACCATAAAACGCACCTGTCTTGATCCCAAACATGCACCTGACGGGCGGGATCGCTTCGGGCATGGTCGCTTCTTCGCAGGGGAGGACTAAAAACACTGAATTTTTGTTGTTGTGAATGACGAAATTGATTAAGTCGGAGTGAGCGTTCTACATAAATTCAATTTGCGTAAGTCAACCAATGCTCGTACTCTTTGGCTTTGCCAGTAGTTGCCTCGAGATACCTTTTTCTGATCTCGAGCGAGATTTTACCCGCCACGCCGTTACCAATCTTGCGGAAATCTATTTCACTGACCGGTGTGACTTCGGCAGCTGTACCTGTCATGAAGACCTCTTTGGCGCAGTACAGTTCTTCTCGAGTTGCCATTGTTTCGACAACCTCTAAGCCCATATCTTTGCAAATTTGAATCACGCTGTCGCGGGTGATGCCGGTTAAATTGACGCTTTTCGAGATGGCGTACACTGTGTTTTTGTTGATGAAAAAGAAATTCTCGCCTGTGCCCTCGGCAATAAAACCGTTCTGATCGAGCAGCAAACCCTCGTCAAAGCCCGCCGAAACCGCGTCCATGCGAGCCAAGGCGCTGTTGACGTAATTGCCGCCCGCTTTGGCTTTGCCGGGCATTGCGCCCGCCGGCAGGCGCGTCCAGGCGGTGGTCATCAGCCGAGCGCCCTTTTGAATGGCGTCCTCGCCCAAATACGCGCCCCATTCCCAACCCGCGACCATCGCCAGCACTGGGCAAGGCAGTGGGTTCACACCCAAAGTCTGACCGCCGCGCCAAACGAGCGGACGCAAATAACACGATTTGTAGCTATTGGCACGAATCACCTCGAGATGGGCGCTCGAGATTTCTTCCTGGGAAAACGGAATTGGCATTCTTAAAATGTGGGCGCTGTCAAAAAGGCGCTGCGTGTGATCCTCAAGGCGAAAAACCGCCGCGCCACGCATCGTTTCGTAAGCCCGCACGCCCTCGAAAACGCTCGTGCCGTAATGAAGCGCGTGGGTCAAAACCGAAACAGTTGCCTGTTCTTGCGGCACGAGTCCACCGTTAAACCAGATCATGCCCGCTTTGATGCCGGTGTCGCCACCAACGCTGCCTTTGGGTGCTTCAACTGTCTGTGTCATAAAACTCCTTGAAATGGCTTAAGCCAGGTTGAAAGCGTAGTTTACTCTGCCAGACAAGAGACGGTCTATACGTGTCGATTCAATCTTAAGCGTTGCATACTTGGTGATTTGCTGTTGAATCAAAAGCCTGTCGCGTTCCGACGCTGCCTTGAGGTCATGCCTCAGGTTGTACGATGTGAGTACCATTTACAAAGGAGAAATATGTTTATTTCGGTAGATGATACCAAGCTCTACACCACCTCTTTTGGCGCCAGAAACGCGCCGCCAATTCTTTTTCTGAGCGGTTGGATTGGCAGTTGGGAAGATTGGGCGGACACCATGTCGATTCTCAGTCAAGATTGGCGCACGATTTCTTACGATCACCGTGGCACGGGTGCAAGCGTTGCGCCCACCGAATCGATTCGGCTCGAGACTTTGGTCGATGATGTTTTCAGGGTTTTGGATCATTACCAAGTCAAGCAGTGCGTTTTGGCTGCCATGTCGGCTGGTGCGGGCGTGGCACTTTCTGCGGCGTTGTGCCACCCCGAGCGGTTTTCCAAGCTCGTGCTGGCAAACAGCCTGGATTTCAGGAACGCCCCACAACCCAACAGCCCTTTTTTGACCGCGCTCGAGAACAATTACGAGGCGGCGCTGGATTTTTTCGCCAAGGCTTGCGTGCCAGAACCCGGCAGTCAGCACATCAGGCGTTGGGGGCGTCAAATTCTGACTCGAGCCTCGCCTGAAGCGGCGCTGGCTTTGTTCCGCATGGCTCGAGGTATTGATTTGCGCCCTAATTTGGCAAAAATAACCCTACCGACATTGCTGCTTCACGGCGATTTGGACACGATTTCGCCGCTCGAGTCGGCGCAGTGGTTGAGTACAGTTTTACCCAATGCCAAACTCGAGGTTGTTGTCGGGACGGGGCATGTGCCAATCATGACCCGCGCAGAAGAGGTGGCAAAGCACATCAACGCTTTTGGATCAGTTCTGTTGAATTGATTTCGAGACTTGTGCCTGGAAAGTGTTTTAGCGTTTTTCGATTAAAGCAGTCGCATCCCCAACGGGTAACGGCGGTGCAAAGACATAACCCTGGGCTTGATCGCAACCCAAGAAATGCAGTTTCTCGAGTTGATACTGGGTTTCGACGCCCTCGGCGAGGACTTCCAGACCGAGGTTGTGCGCCAGGGCGATAATGGTTTGCACCAACGGTATGGCGTCGTTGCGGTTGGCGGAAATACCAGAGGTAAAAGCGCGGTCAACTTTCAGCATGTCCAGCGGCAGGCGCTGCAAGCGCACCAAGTTGGAATATCCCGTGCCAAAATCATCGATAGAAAAACGCACGCCCAGTTTACGCAGTTCAAACATCATCTTCTCGGGGGTGGTGTCTCTGGACATGACCTGGGATTCTGTGACCTCGAGTTCGAGCTGCTTTGGAGACAAACCGGTGCGCTCCAAGATGTTCGAGACATTGGCGACCAAGTCGGTGTTCTCGAGTTGGACGGCTGAAAGGTTGACGGCAATCTTAAAATCGTGTCCTGCCTTGTTCCATTTGGCGGTTTGTAAACAGGCTGTTTCGAGCACCAGCGCCCCGAGTGGCACGATCAAACCGCTGGCTTCGGCAAGTCCAATAAAACGGTCTGGCAGCACCAAACCACGTTCTGGGTGATGCCAACGCACCAGGGCTTCAAAACCGATCAGGCGTTCCTCGCCCAAATGAAACTGCGGTTGGTAAAAGACTTCCAATTCGTTACGCTCGAGCGCCCGCCTTAGCTGGGCTTCAAATTCGAGAATCTCGAGTTCGTGATGGTCGTGATCGCTGGCAAAAAACCTGGCTCGCCCGCGTCCTGTCTCTTTGGCACGGAACATGGCTAAATCAGCCCGTGCAATCAAATCGGTGGTGGTTTCGGCATCGCCTGGAAAATTTGCCACGCCCATGCAGGCGCTGATCGACACCTCGTGACCATTCAAATAAAACGGTTGATTGAAACTCTCGAGCACTTTGCGCGTGACCCTGGTGACGTATTCGCGGTCGCCGAGCATCAGAATGCCGAACTCGTCACCGCCCATTCGCGCCAATAAATCCGTGCTGCGCAAACAGGTTTTTAAACGCTTGGTGACAATGCCCAGCAGCGCATCGCCCGCGTCATGACCCAGGGTGTCGTTGACGA
>JANLWR010000341.1:0-4820 GCA_031364625.1 Deinococcales bacterium
TCTTGACCATAAAATGCACCTAACGGGCATGGTCGCCTTGCGCACCGTCTTTAACGTATTGTTGGTGCGCACGGCGCACCCTACCAGTCTGCCTTAATTTGGTGAGTGAGATTCTCGTCTAGCACATAATTTAAAGCTTAAAACGCTCATTGCAATAAGCTTGACGTGCTATTACTCGAGAAATATCTCATCCGAATCTTTTAACTTGAGGTTGATTTATTTGGCGCTCGAGAGACGCTAATTTGATACACAGCCTCATGAGTTTTTGCTCATCGTTGTGTTGCTAAGGTTTGGCAACAGGAGTTGATGATGCCCAATTGGTTGCAAAGTCGAAGGTTTGCGGTGGTTTTTGGAGTTGTTGCGCCCACGGTTTTGATGGTGGTCTATCACCGCATGGCGTTATGGTTGCCTTGGCATTTTGTGCTGTTTGCCGCACTTTTTTCTGCCAGTTCGATTTTCTGGTCTTTGATCGCCTCGAATGCCAATGCTCGAGTGTTACGATTTTTGGTCTTACCTGGTTTGGCGTTTGCGGTTTTGTTCACCTTGCTGTTGAGTCTTGTTTCGGTTCCGCTCGCGTTTTTTTCGCTGGTCGGATTCGGGCATCGCCTTGTTTCTTACTTTGATCTCAAAGGCGCAATTGCACTGCTCGCTTTGGCATGTTGCGGCATTGCTCCTGCCGCATCGCTGCTCGCATTCCTGGGGCAGCTCAGCGCACACCTCGATAAGTTTAACTGGCAAGGTTGGGGCAGCAAGATCAGTCTCTCGAGCATCGCCATGTTGCTGGTCGTTGCCTGTTTTTACGCTTCCAGTTTGACCGAAACCAAAATGCAATCTTTAATGCTCGAGAAACCCTGGCGACCAAACGGCGTGCTGCACCGCTTGTTCCAATTTGATGCCGTCTGTGAGGTTTCCTGCCGCGACATGTTCGTGCAAGCCTTCAACGCCAAAAGCGAAACCGATGCTGGATATCTCGAGCAAAACTTTCAACTGCTGTACGGTGAAGATTTGAACGTGGTTTGGCAGAACGAACGCTTTTCGGCTTTTGGCTTCGTCAATTCTCGAGCTTCCAAACCATAAAAAAATGCGCTCCTCGAATATCAGGAGCGCATTTTGAATTCAATCTCAAAATTTAAGCTGGAGTCAAGTTCACATCTATCGTGCGTTTGACGCGGTCAACCGCTTCTCGAACCACATCGCCCGTGATGATTTCATTCTCGAGCAGCGCGGCTGCCACGTCGTGCATGGCTTGGGCGTACTCGTGCAAAATGCGTTTGGCGTCCTTGTAGGTGCGCTCGAGAATGTCGCGGATGTCCTCGTCGATCATTTTGGCGGTTTCTTCGCTGACCTCGGCTCGGCTCATGATTTGCTCGCCCAAGAAAATCGGCGACTGCGAACCGTTGCCCCAGGCAATATTTTTGAGACGGTCTCCCATGCCCCACTCGAGCACCATGCGGCGGGCAAGGTTGAGGTTCTGTTGGAAGTCGTTGCTCGCACCTGCGCCGACGCTGCCAATAAAGTCTTCCTCGGCGGCACGTCCGCCAAAGGCGCTGGTCAGCATGGCTTCGGCGCGTTCTTTGGAAATATCGAGCGTTTGCACTTCATCCATGGGCGCGTACATGGCAACGCCAAGCGTCCGACCTCTGGGTACAATACTGATCTTGATGGGTTTCATGGAATGCTCGAGCACCTGCGAAATCACAGCATGTCCAGCCTCGTGGTACGCGGTCATTTTTCTGAATTCTTGAGTTAACACGAGGCTCGAGCGTTCCAAACCGAGCGTGATTTTGTCGAAGGCGCGTCCGAAATCGTCTTGCCCAATTGTGGTTTTGGCTTTTCGTGCCGCCTCGAGTGCGGCTTCGTTGGTCAGGTTCTTGAGGTCTGCGCCGCTCATGCCCGGGGTCATCAATGCCAATTGCGGCACTTGGACGCTCGAGTCAATTGGTTTGTTGCGCATGTGCACTTGCAAGATGCTCTCGCGTTCCCTAAGGCTTGGCAGACCAACCGTAACCTGGCGATCAAAGCGCCCTGGACGCAACAACGCCGAATCCAGAATGTCTGGGCGGTTGGTGGCTGCCATCACGATCAGGCTGGTGGTTTTGTCAAAGCCGTCCATCTCGGTCAAAATCTGGTTGAGGGTTTGTTCGCGCTCGTCGTGACCGCCGCCGATGCCAGCGCCGCGCTTGCGACCAATGCTGTCAAGCTCATCAATAAAAATAATGGCGGGGGCGGCTTTGCGGGCGTCATCGAATAAACTCCGAACCCTTGACGCACCGACACCGACGAACATTTCCATAAATTCTGAAGCGCTGACCGTGAAAAATGGCACGCCTGCCTCGCCTGCGACAGCCCTCGCCAGCAGGGTTTTACCCGTTCCAGGAGGTCCAACCAGCAACACGCCCTTGGGAATTTCTGCGCCGATGGCGTGGTACTTGCCTGGGTTTTTCAGGAAATCCACCACCTCGACCAACTCGCGTTTGACCTCTTCATGACCGGCGACATCGGCAAATGTCGTGCTGACCTTACGTTCTTTGCCGTATTGTTTGGCTCGAGATTGCCCAAACTGCATGACTTGCCCTTGCCCGCCTTGACCGCGCATGAAAATAAACCAGAAAAACCCGAGCATGATGACAACTGGCAAAAACGCGCTCAAGAGCGGCAACCATTGAGACGGATTTTGCGGCACGATCTTGACCCCAGCTTTGATCAAGCTTGGCATCAAATCGGCGTCTCGAGCTTCGACTGGTGGCAGTGTTGCCGTGTAACTCGAGCTTGCCGCGACCTCTTGACCACTGGTGGTGGTCGCTTTTTCGGGCACTTGCAACTGAATATCCACCCGATTTTCGGTAATCACCACTTGCCGGACTTTGCCCTCTTTGATCCACGTCACAAATGTGTCATACGAAACTGTGCGATTCCCACCGAAACTCGAGCCAGCATTTACCAGCCACACAACGGCAATCAGCGCGAGTAAGACCAACCACGGATTAATTCGCATTCAATATCCTCCAACTTTCATAGCTCAGAATACAGGTTTTATTGGGGCAACATTGTGCAAGTGCTAGCAAAAGCTTAGTGAGCCACAACATGTTTTGTTTTTCCTCATTACATTTGCGAAACTTCGCTTAAACTCGAGCCATGAAATTCTGGTTTTTAATTTTTGTAATAGGCTATCTCTCGAACTTTGGGATTGCCGCAGCCCCAAACTTAAACGATACCGACCAGGACGGCTATCCTGATGTGCTGGAGTTGCGTGGAAAAGATGTTCTTGCCTTTAACGATTGGTTTGCCAGCATCGCTGAGAGTCAGTATTACAGCGTCTCGAGCGACTGGGCAGCCCGTGATCGCGACTGCGCAGGCTTGTTGCGGTATGCCTTCGTGAATGCCCTGATGCCACACGATGCAACTTGGTTTCAAAAATTCAAATACCTTCCGCCAACAATTCACGCTGATGTTCAGTCGTATCAATTTCCCGTTCCGTTACTTCGCAAAAGCGTTTTCCGAGATGCGCCTGGTGCGTACCAAAAAGATGATGTCATGACCGGAAAACTGGTGGGTCGTGTCGGCGCAAAATACCTGGTCAATTACAGCATGGATTTTGCCACCAAAGACATTCGAGCCGCCAAACGCGGCGACATGCTGATCTTTATTCGCCCCAAACTCAATTCGTATCACACAATGGTTTACCTGGGAAACTCGAGAATCGTCTACCACACTGGCGGCGACGGCGACTGGAGCGGCGAGGTGAGATTGCTGCGTTTTGAAACCATCATGAAACATCCCGATGCCGCGTTCCATCCAGTCCCTGGCAACCCAAGTTTTCTGGGTTTTTACCGTTGGAAAATCTTGCAGTAAGTTCCCAAAAAAATCTCGAGGGCAAGTTTTAGAAACCCTCGAGATTTAATGTTTTTGCTGTTTGCGCTTAGGTTTTCGCCATCTTGCCTGGTGTCCGGCGGCTTTCCTGCCAATTCTTGTAAAACACCGCCATCGGCGCGACGATGTAAATGCTCGAGTACGTTCCGACCAAAATACCGACGATCAGCACGAGCGAGAAGTCACGAAGCACAGGACCGCCCAAGAACAACAATGCCACAAGAGGCAACATGGTCGCCACTGAAGTCATGATGGTTCTAGACAGTGTTTGATTGATACTGGTGTTAACGATTTCGGCGTAAGGGGCACCGCGCATCAATTTGAGATTTTCGCGGATACGGTCAGATACAATGATGCTGTCGTTCAAACTGTAACCAATCAAAGTCAGCACGGCAGCAACACTGGTAATTGTGAACTCACGCCCCAAAAGGGAATACAGACCCATCACAATAAATACGTCGTGGAGCACGGCAACCACTGAGCCAACGCCTAAAATAATGTCGAAACGGAATGCCACGTAAACCAGTGTTAATAGCAATGAAACCAGAACTGCTTGAATGGTTTTGGAGCGCAACTCACCACCAACTGAAGGTCCAACGGTTTCGGTTTGGTAAATCTTGCCACCAGGCAGTTTCTCGAGCACTTTACGAAATGCGATTTGGTTGGTTGGGTCAAGTTCGCCAACGCGCACGGTAAAGTCTTTACCTGCCGTACCTGGAGTTTGGCTTTCGACGATGCTGGTTCCGCTCGAGGTAATTTCTTGACCCGCTTTGTCTTTAATTTTGATGTTACTCATGGCGTTGCGCACCATTTCAGATGTAACTGATTCGCTGGTTTTCAAACCAAAGCTTGTGCCCGACGTGAAATCCACGCCCAAAATAAAGCCTTTGGTTAAAATGATGACCAAACCAATCACGGCAAGAGTCGCGCTGGCGGTGGTGATGAACTTG
>JANLWR010000360.1:0-2287 GCA_031364625.1 Deinococcales bacterium
AGAGATTGCGAGATTTTGTTAAATCGCAAAAAAATTAGCATTCTCTTTGGGTTGAGAGTGTATACGGCGAACACATATCAGTGTCAACTCCAAGACCGAATTGAAATGACCAATAAATTTATTAATATCTTGAATAGACTGCAAACTGAAGCCGCCGCATTAAATCTAATTAATGACTTTCTTGATTTGACAAGTATTACAAAAGCCGTCAACATAACGGAATCTAATTTAGTTTTAGCCTACAATAGAATTAACGAAATATTAGAAAATTTTCAAAAAGTTGAAATTGATTTTGAGTTAATCCAATCATTTGATAATTTATAGCCACTCACAAAAACACGACGCTCGAGACTCCAAAAAACACTCCCAAGCTTTTTTGCGGTTGCCTTGCTAATCCCCCGTTTGCCAGCAAGAATCTGTGACAGTGTACTTTGCGCGATCACACCAGCTTTCTCGAGTTGCACTTGGTTCGCGTTATGCTGGGTTTGATGGACGCGATACTTGCTCGAGAAACCAAGGATGGAATTTGATGCGGTGGTCAACTTTTCAGTATCAAGGGCAAGTTTATGACTTGACGCATCTTGACCAATTTGATCATATTTTTGTGATTCCAGAGGCTGGGTCGTACCCAATCACGATTCGGTTTAGTCACCATTGTTTTACCGAACACTCGAGCTTAACCGACGACCCAGATTTGTTTTTTACTGTCGGAAAGGAACAACGAACCTTTGATTTGGTACGTTGGCAATTCTCGCAGCGCTTACCAGAAATTATCAAAACCCTTGAAGCTCGATTTATTTCGCATACCGATCATCAAAGCTTTTTTACGATTGAATTGATTGATGACCAGGGACGGTCACGAGATTACGAGGTGTACTTTGAAGTCACTCGAGACAACAAGACAAAACGCCTTTATCTGACCGTAAAAAGTGCTTATCTTCGTGACCAGGATCGAATAGCTGACCGTCCCAAATCCCGTAGAATTCGGTTGGCTGTCATTTTACGAAATGTGCAGCAAAACAAACCAATCCGAACGCAATAAAAAAGCCCGCTCGAGCGGGCTTTTTAAAAGTACCTTCCCTTGTCTCTTGGTTATTTCCAGACCAGCTAGAAACCTTTTCAGGTGGACACCAGAGCACTTGGTTGCCCAAGTTGGGGTTATACCCTAGCGGCATAACCTTAGCACAAAACTGACAAAACGTCAGTAAAACTGACATTCCAGAGTCTCGAGCAAATCACAAAACACCACGCTCGAGACTCCAAAAAACGCACCCAATTTTTTCGCGGTTGCTTTGCTAATGCCCCGTTTCCCCGCAAGAATCTGACAGTGTACTTTGCGCGATCCCGCCCGTGAGGTGCATTTTGTGGTCAAGCGGTTCCGCCCGAAGGTGCGTTTTGGAACCAAGAAGAAGCGACCACGCCAGCTTTCTCGAGTTGAACTTGGGTTGTTTGTCCTGCATATGTTGGAGTGTCAATCTTGCCAATATGCTTCGCTGGGTTGCCATGTGCCTTTGGTGTTGTTGGTCATGATCGGCTCGAGAAAGTCTTGAATCCGTTTCATCACATCTCTAAATTCAGGTGGTGCGCTCAGACGTTGGCGCTGCAAGAATTTCGTCCAAAGGCTTTGCAAGTCTGGATGATTGGCAAATTCTGGCAAGAACACCAGGCGGCTCGTCTCAAGGGCTGTCCCCCTGGCTTCAAAGGTTCGTTCTATCGCCTCGCGCAGCACCCCCGCCGAAAATTGTTCCAGGCTGGCGACGGTGTACAGGTCAAAAAAATCTTTTGAGCGGGTGTTGGTGTCGCCTTTCTCGCAGGCGGCAGCAAACTTTTCGGCAATCAGGGTTTCGAGCGGGTAGCCCAGAATCGGTAAGCTCGAGGTGTTCAACACTGTTGGGAATTCGATCAGGCTGGCGTTCGGGGTGATTTTCGCCCCGAATGACAAATCCACTTGCAGCGTGTCGTGGGCTACGCCAAGCCGCCAAGGAATCTCGAGCCTGACCCCTGGGTAGATGGCATCTTCTAAGATCACGTTTATTTGAAAGTGCTGATCAAACTCGATGTAATCTTCATATTCGATGCCCAGAATGTTTTGAAATACAGTTTTGATGGCTTCAAGGTCGTTGGGAATGGCTCTGACGCTCAGATCAATGTCTTCGGTTGGACGCGAAGTCATGCCGTAACGTCCGTATAAACTCAGACCGCCCTTTAGGATCAGTTGGTTGCTGTAGGCACTCTTGCCGATTCTGGCGATCAGACCCTCGAGCAAGTACGCCGTTAAAAACCGTGC
>JANLWR010000411.1:0-7117 GCA_031364625.1 Deinococcales bacterium
CGAGTGGACAAGATTCGCGCCAGCGAGTTATGCCGTCCGCCCAAGCCTCTTCCAAGCCCTCACGGTCAATCAAACCAGGGGCGACGGCGTTGACGCGAATGCCGTGCCTGCCCAGTTCCAGCGCCGAGGCTCGAGTGTGCATCAAAACCGCCGCTTTGGAGGTGGCGTAATGGCTGTGGTTGAAGGCGGGTTGCAAACCTTCAATGCTCGAGATGTTGACGATTGCACCGCCATTTCCCAGCATGTGTTTCGCCGCCGCATTTGAAAGTTCCATCACGCCCTGGACGTTTACACGCAGCATCTCGGAAATGTCTGATTGGGTTAACTCGAGGTACGGTGTCACCGGTTGAATGCCTGCGTTGTTGACCAGCGCATCAAGCTTGCCGAACGTGGCGACACTCTCAAAACAAAGACGTTCGGCGTCGCGTTGCACATCGCCTTGCACCACATGAACTCGAGAATTCAGTTCTTCCGCCAATGCTTCAGCCCCAGCGCGGTTGCTCGAGCAATGCACCACAACACTCGCGCCAGCTTCATGCAAGCGCCGCGCAATGCCCGCGCCAATTCCAGAACTCGAGCCGGTCACCAGAACCACGGTATCGCTGAGATCAAGCAATTGGTCAACTCGAGGCACGGATGAAGTCATATCAAAAGTGTACATTGAACCATGCACCCAGACACCCAAGCCATGATCGAGCATTATCACCTCGAGCCTCTGCCCGTCGAAGGCACATTGTTTACCAGCACGTACCGCTCAAAACTCGAGTTAGCCGACGGTTCGCCCATTGCTACGGCGATGATTGGTTTGTACTCAGATGAACCGCTCAGTGTCTCTTGCTTTCACCGCTTAATCCATGACGAAATCTGGCACGTTTACGGCGGCGACCCGTTCAAATTGATTTTGCTTCACCCAGACAACTCGAGCGAAGAGATTTTGATGGGTTTAAATCCGCTTCAAGGGCAACACGTGCAGTATGTTGTTCCAGCCCATTCGTGGCAGGCGGGTTACATGCTCCCCAACGGTCGCTACTCGCTGTTTGGTTGCACGATGTCGCCAGGGTTTACCAGCAGTGGTTTTGAAGCTGGTATTGCCGAGGATTTAATCGCGCAGTATCCAACTCGAGCGAGCGATATTTTGCGCCTTAGCGTGAACGGTCATCAATCCCGAATGCCAGCAGGTTTTGCCTCCTAAACCTTTTTGAACTGGCAAAGTGAGCAAGTGTTTGCGAACAGATCACCAATAAACCCCTCAAATTTACTAAGCTTGAGGGTTTTTTTGATTCAGACTTGGCATCTTGAATTCGTACTGCACAGCGTCAACCCGTTCAGGCTTGGTTCAGACCCATTTTCGTACTCTTATCCCATCAAAGCCGAACTGCGAGATACGCACGTTTCGAGCTTTCAAAGGAGAAAAGACATGAAAAACTGGTCTGATAAGTGGATTTCGGAAGCCAAGAAACTCTCGAGCCTGGGCGCGGCGGCAACATTCGTGCTGCTGGCAGGGTGTAACCAGAACGTCACGACAGACCCGCCAAAAGGTTTGGCAGTGCCGCAAAACGTGCTGGCAATCGCGGATGATGCAAACGTGACCGTGGTCTGGGATGCGGTGCTCGATGCCAAAGTCAAAGGCTACAATGTTTACCAGGACGGCGTGAAGGTCAACTCCGACCCAATCTCGAACCTCAGCACAACCAAAACTCGAGCCGCCAATGCTGCAAAACGGTTGTCGTTTATTGTCAAAAACGTTGGCGCTGAAAAACTGCACAAATTTGGTGTTCGCGCCATTGGTGACGAGGGCGAAAGTGAAGGCAGCGTCGAACCCGAAACCCGCCCACTGGTTTGCACACGTTACAAGATATCTGGAACGGACATGGGCGCGTTTTACCAGAACATCAGATTGACCAAGAGCGCGGCAAACCTGACCACCGCCACCGTCAAAGTCAACGGTGCAAACATTGCGTTTAGTGGAGGCTCGAGCATCTACCAAGGTACGCTCGGGGCAGCCGTGCCCGTTGGTGGCAACGTCGAACTCCTGACCGCCGACGGCGACTGCCTGGCTTACGCCCATGATGTCGTGCCCGAAAGCGCTGTTTTGACCGTTCCAGCCGCAGGTGCGAATGTCAACGCCACTGCGATTGTGCCAGTGGCTTGGACTTCAGGCAGCAACCCAGACCGTTTTGTGGTGTCTGCCACCTGGTTGATTGACCCAACCACAGGTACAGGCTGGCGCTCGAGCGACCTGCCAGGCGCAGCCCGCAATTTTGACATTCCTGCGGGCACACTGCCTATCGGTAAAACCGTCAAGGTGCGCGTTTACGCCTACAACGACGGCGAGGAAATCTTTATCGGCGCTTACGAGGCAGGATCGAGAATGGCGATTCGCAACGCCGACGAAATCGGTCACGATGTCACCACCGTCGAAGTGACTCCAGATCCAGTCGCAACCCCTGGCGTCAGTTGGGGCGACCCGCACCTGATTACACTCGACCAACTCGGTTACGAATTCCAACCCGTCGGCGAGTACGACCTGAGCTTCTCGAGCGACAGCCAATTTAGGGTTCAAGCCCGTCACCAACCCTGGGGCGGCAGCACGGCGGTCAGCGTGAATACTGCAATTGCCACGCAAATGAACGGACAAAAAGTTGGTTTGTACATCAACCCACCCGCAGGTCAAAGCCCACTTCGCGTTGGCAACACTGGTGTTCGCACGGTTGTTCCAGCCGCAGGACTCGATCTGGGCGCTGGCTTCAAAGTCACGCTCTCAGGCTCGAGCTATACCTTCAAAAACCCAAGTGGTGACAAGCTGGTCGTGAACTTTAACGGCGCTTACATGGACGCTTACGTCTACCCAGCCACCACCCGAGTTGGTCAGATGAAGGGCTTGTTGGGCAACATGGATAGCGACCTCGGCAACGAATTTATCAAACGTGACGGTGGGGCTTTCCCAGCGCCAACCTCGAGCGCTTTGCTGCACGAGTACGCCAACTCTTGGAGTATTCCAAGCCTTGCTGACTCACTGTTTGTTTACGATCCCAACGAAGCATTTGGCGGCTTCAACAACCCTGAGTTCCCAAGCACGCAACCAGCCGCAACGCCAGAACAACAAGCTGCGGGCAAGCAAAAATGCCTTGACGCCAACGTTCTGCCCAAGAACCTCGAGAATTGCATCACCGATGTCACGCAAACGGGCAACAATGACTTTGCCACCAATGCTGGAGGCGTGCAAGAACCGATCAAGCAAATCAAACCCGATGTTGTCGCAAAACCAGATTTGGTGGTCGTCAGGGGCAGCGTAAAGTTCGGTGAATGCCGCCCTTACGCCCCGTATGCCATTGCTTCAGTTGCGGTGAAAAACATCGGTACAGCCGCCAGCCCAGCCATCTTGGATAAAGGAATCGTGCAAATTGTTGACGCCGCCGACGCTGACCTTGGTGCAGGCTACCGTGGCAACGGCGTGGGCTTGCAGAGCCTCGCACCAGGTGAGACCGTCGTCGTGAACATTAGCGCCTACTATCCATTCACAAACCCAGTCGGTGCGGACACCAGCCACGATTACGTCGCTCGGGTGGACTTTGGAAACTGGATTGACGAATCAAACGAGACCAACAACGTCTTCGATACAAAACTAAACCTCGAGATTCCTGCTGGCGCTTGCAAGAACCATGTGGCAATCGTTCACACCAAAGACACGGGTGTTGCCCAAGCTTACGAAAAAGGTCTCGAGAAGAAAGGTTTTGATGTCAGCCTGATCGATGCCGCAACGTTAAGCAGCCCCCGTGAACTTGCCAAATTTGAGTTGATTTTGATCGATTCCGAAACGGGTTACTTGAATACTTGGGATGGTGGTGCTGCCGCAGCCAAAGCGATTTACGCTTCAAAACGTCCAGTGCTTGGCATCGGCGAGGGTGGTTACTCGTACCTGGGACTCTTCAAATCACCGCTCGGTTGGGCGAACGGTTGGCACTCTGGCGCTGGTGACATGAATTACACCAGCCTGGGTCATGCTTCACAATCTGGACCATTCGCGGTCAGTGTCGCCGCCGGAATTGTGGACATCGCAAACCCTCAAATGCCAAACGTCGCCATCTACCTGCCAAAACCAGATGCTAGCCTCGAGTTGGTTGGACGGCAAACAGGCGATGCCAGCCATTACATTGCAGCCCTTAACCTTAAGCCAACGGCGGCGACAGGTTGGGCGGAAGGCATCTGGGGCTTCAGTGGTAAACCCTACTACACCGAAAGTGGTTGGAACGCCCTCTCGAATCTGGGTTGGTACATGATCAAGTAAATTTTAAGCACGTCAAACCTCCCGCTCGAGTTTGCGCGGGAGGTTTTTTAATTGTCCTGGTTTTGAGAATTTGCGTTTGATAACAAGTCTGACTTGTCCGAATGACGCTCAAATGACGCTCTGGTTATAACCTAGGTTTGCGCTGTGATTTAAAGCAGCGCAGTTTGAAGAAAGGAAAATATGGAAAATACTTCGGGAATACTCGAATGCACTATTTAACCCCTAAACTCGAGTATCACCCCGTTTAAACCCTGTGGTTCGAGCCACCGCAAAATGCTCAGGCGCAACTCTTGCCTCCCCACTCGAGTCGTGCTCGTATCAAAACCGTGAACATCAATCAAAGTCTGAAGTGAAACATCCTCGAGTGAACATCTCGAGGACTTTTCTTGCTGGTGTGGTGCTGTCCCAAGAATGGTAAGCTCGAGCCGATATGCCGCGCACTGGTGAACCCATTCTGATCGAACGTCCCGTCTCCTGGGTGGCATTGGTGGGTTTTATGGGCACGGGCAAATCCAGAATTGGTTGGGAACTTTCTCGGGCGTTGGCGCTGCATTTTGTGGACACCGACAAGGTGATCGAACGCATCACGGGTTTAACCATCCCGCAAATTTTTGAACTCTACGGCGAACCGACTTTTCGCGCCTACGAAACCGAAATCGTGGATCGCTGCATCGCCCTGGACGAAGCCGTGGTGTCCTGCGGCGGCGGCACGTTCATGAATGAAGAAAACCGCCATAAGTTACTGAACCGTGGTGCTGTGGTCGCGCTACGAGCCAGTCCAGAAACGATTTTTGAACGCACCAAACGCAGCACCCGCCCACTCTTGCAAGTTCCAGACCCGCTCGGGCGTATTCAAGAATTGCTCGAGATGCGCAAACCGTTTTTTGACGCCGCACCGATTCAAGTCTCCACCGACGGGCGTTACCGCAAAGAGGTTGTGGCAGAAATCATCGCACGGCTCGAGGCTTGGCACGACGGCACAGAATTTGACCCCAGCACGTTGGGAGAACACAAATGAGCGAAGTGCAAGTTTTACTCGAGCCGCAATACACTGTCAAGATTGAACAAAACCTGCTCGAGCGCGTGACCGTTCCTCATGCTCGGGTGGCAGTGATTGGCGATGAAACCGCCGCAAAATACCACCTGACCAAACTCGTCGCCAGTCTCGAATCTGGCGGCTCGAGCGTCAACGTTTTTACCGTGCCAAGCGGCGAAGCCTGCAAAAATTTGGACGTTTTCGCCAAACTCCTCTCGAGCCTCGCGCTGGAGGGTTTAACCAGGGATGCTGCGGTTGTGGCGCTCGGTGGCGGCGCGACCTCAGACTTGGCGGGTTATGTGGCTGCCAGTTACTTGCGCGGTATCGCGTTTTACGTTTGCCCCACAACGCTCTTGGCAATGGTTGATGCCAGTGTCGGCGGTAAAACGGGTGTGAATTTACCAGAGGGCAAAAATCTGGTCGGCGCGTTCCATCAACCTTCGGGCGTGTTCGCCAGCCTCGAGACACTGCTGACCCTGCCCGACCGTACCTTCCGCGAGGGTGCAGCCGAAGCTTTTAAACACGGTTTGATCGCCAACCCAAGTTTGATGCAACCCATCCTCGAGCCAGGATTCAGTGCCCAATCTGAAAATCTCGAGTTATTTCTGAAAGACGTGATTCAAGTCAAAGCTGATGTGGTCGCCATTGATCCAAAAGAAAAACGCGAACGCGCTTTTTTAAATTATGGGCACACCCTGGCACACGCGCTCGAGGCGGTCACGGCGCACAAATTGCCGCACGGCGAGGCAGTCGGGTACGGAATGCACTATGCTGCAATTGTTGGCAAGATTCTGGGTTACGTAGACGTGACCGCTCACACCAAAGCTTTTTTAAACTATCAACAACCCGCAAAACTTCCAAAGCTCGAGTTTGCGGATGTTGAACCATTCATGGCTCGCGATAAAAAAGCCGACTCTGAGGGCGTGCGATTTGTCATGCTGCATGAAATTGCCAAACCAAATCTCGAGCGGGTAAACCGAGATGTGTTGATACAAGCTTGGAATGAATTTAAAAAAGAGTTCTGAATGACGGAAATCCGTAGCGCACCGAGAACACGTGATCGATGGTGCGCACCCTACCAAACTCGAGTTATTGACGGAATTTATAAAACCTCGAGCCTCAACGACCTCGAGTAAAATCGGCATCCGAGGTACACGGAATTCGGGCTGGAAACGAGCAAAACGCAAAGCCTGGTTTACCCGTTGCCACAAAGTTTTGCAATAACGCAAACGAAAAAATTGAATCCCGCCCGATCAAGGCGCTCGAGTGACACTGTTTGCAATCGGTTAAATCCGTGTTGGCTTCAAGGCTACCGTCAGGATTAAACGCGGCAAACGCCCAAGCATTATCGTTGCTCGAGTTTTGCTTGACCATGACATGCACGTTTTGCTCTCCCAAACGACCAAGCCTCGAGCCGTAGAAGGCTTGAATCACCAGCATCGAACCCACAGGAATGGGTTTGCCGTCTCGAGTGGCATCAATCAGATTTTGCGAGGCGAATTCGTCACGAATCAAACCATCGGGGCGTTCCACGATGGCGTATTTTACAAGTTGGGTTTGAAAGTTTGTCGGAAACGCGATGCCGTTCACAACAGCTTTTTGACGTGGCTCGAGCAAAAATGCCAGTACCGCCAGCGCAATTGCGCCCAGAAAAAAGATGGTTGGAGTCAATTTGAGTTTCACCATTGTTGTTACGCAAAAACCGCTTCAGACGTTCAGCTCGAGTTTAACCGATTAGAATGTAATGACAATGCAAGCCGTATCTCAACTGATTTTTTTAGGCTCGAGTGATT
>JANLWR010000443.1:0-9275 GCA_031364625.1 Deinococcales bacterium
TTTTTAAACCCAGTGAAGCTTTGGTCATGATGCACCTCGAGTGTTCTCGAGCGTCAATTTAAAGCGCATCGAACGCCCCCAAGCGCTTGGCAATCGCCAGGTAAATACCGATCACGACAATTGGCACAAGGCTAAACGCGGCGGCGAGCGGAATATTGCCCGCGTTACCTTGCTGGGTGTAAACCATCTGCCCAATAAAGTAACCAGGAGCGCCAACCACACCCGGAATAATGTAATCGCCCAAAGTCAGCGAGAACGTGAAGATGCTTCCCGCCGCAATTCCAGGCACGGTCAGCGGCAACAGCACGCGCCAGAAGGTCTGGGCAGGTTTTGCGCCAAGGTCACTCGAGGCTTGCAGCAAGGACTTTGGAACGCGCTCGAGGCTGGCTTGAATTGGTAAAATCATATAGGGCAGCCAAACGTAAACGAAGACCAGAAACATGCCCAGATAACTCGAGCTTAAACTTATACCACCAATCACGGGAATACTGAGGATGGTGTCCAGAGCGCCATGAATGCCGAGAATATTTAAAAACCAACTGATGACACCCTCTTTGGCGAGGATCAATTTCCAGGCATACACGCGCACCAGGTAACTGCTCCAGAGTGGCAAGAGCACCAGTAAAATCCAGATGGCTTTAGAGTTGCCTTTGGTGTGAAACGCCATGAAGTACGCAATCGGAAAGGCAATCAAAGCACAAGCAATCGTCACGATCAGACTCATGACAAAAGTTCGCTGCACAATATCAATGTTGCTGCTCGAGGTGAACAGTTGTTGCAGGGTGGAAAAGGTCAGGTCGTATTTGATTTGTCCTGTGAAATCATCGAGCGAATAGAAGCTGTAAAAAAGTAAATTTAAGAGCGAGCCAAGGTAAATAATGCCCATCCATAAAAGTGGCGCAATCAGCAGCAGCACCAAGCCAAGCACTGGGCGACCATGTAAGACGCTCAATGCACGTCCTAAAAAACCGCCTCGAGATTGAGTCATACAGCTTCCTCGAGTTTGCGTAAACTGCTGTCCTGCCACTCGAGCGTGATTGTTGCGCCGCGATCAAAAGTCGGTGTGATGTTCTGTATGGTGGTCATGCGCTCATTGCCAACCCGAACCTCGAGCCGCGTTAAAGACCCCAGAAAGTGAATGTCCAAGAGTTCGCCTTGCAATCGGTTTGTGCCAGAATGCGCCCCCTCGAGCACGGCAATGTTTTCGGGACGCAGGGCGTACAAGCCGTCACGTCCGATCAATGTTCCTGGAATCACGTTGGCACTACCGACAAAACGCGCCACAAATTCGGTGCGAGGTGCGTCATAGAGAACTCGAGGTGCGTCGAGTTGTTCAATTTTTCCGTGGTTAAACACCGCCACACGGTCAGACATCGAAAGCGCCTCGCCTTGGTCGTGCGTGACAAAAATAAAAGTGATGCCCAATTCGCGTTGAAGCGCTTTTAATTCGATCTGCATTTCTTCGCGCAGTTTTAAATCGAGCGCCCCAAGCGGCTCATCGAGCAACAAAATCTTCGGACGGTTGACCAGCGCTCGAGCCAGTGCCACGCGTTGCCGTTGCCCTCCCGAAAGCTGGGCGGGTTTACGCATTCCAAACCCCGTTAATTTCACCGCCTCGAGCATCGCTTGGGCGCGTTTGACGCGTTCAGTTTTTGCCACACCTCGCACCATCAGGGCGTAACCCACATTCTCGAGCACGTTCATGTGCGGAAAGAGGGCATAATCTTGAAACACAGTATTCAACTCGCGTTGATACGGTGGTAAACGGCTGGCATCCGTACCAAACAAACTGATTTTGCCACTGCTTGGACTTTCAAAGCCACCAATCAGTCGCAAACACGTCGTCTTACCACTGCCGCTCGGTCCAAGCAAACTAAAAAATTCTCCAGCTTGAATCTCGAGGTTGACATGATCCACCGCCCTGGTTTCTTTGGGTGGCGTGCCAAAGGTGCAAACCACATCCTCGAGTTTGACGGCAGTGGTGTTGGAAACAGAATTGGTCATGAAATGAAACCTCGAGAGTCAGGAACGAATTGAAGAACCAAAAACCGACCTCGAGTGATTCGCAACAACCGTTCTCAGCGCAACAGAAATTGGTCAGAACAATGTTTTTGCATTCTCGAGTTTGGAATAAAGCTCCCTTCTCCTGATGTTGCGACCATGCCCGCAAGGTGCGTTTTATGGTCAAGACGGGAGAAGGGTCGGGGATGAGGGCAGAAATGGCAATTGCTGATTTTGTATCAGAATAATTCTCGAGATTGGCTGTTGGTTTTAACTATTTCCCACCCATGATCGCCACGTAATCGGACACCCAACGGTTGTATGGTACGCATTTGCTTTGGGTCAAGCAGGCGGAGGTTGGAGTTTTCCAGAATTTGATTTTGTTAAAGTTGCTGTAACCGTTGGTTTTGCAACCATCTTTACCCAGCAAATCGCTGGCGGTACAGGCGGCTGGCACGGCTGGCACACTACCAAACCAAGCGGCAATATCGCCTTGAACTTTGGCGTTCAGGCTGTGCTCCATCCATTGATAAGCACAGTTCGGGTGTTTGGCTTTGCTGCCCATCATGGTGGTATCTGCCCAACCTGTTGCGCCCTCATTTGGCACGGTGCTGGCAATTTTTTGCTTGTTGTATTGCAAGGTGTTGACCTGGAATGGCCACGAGCCACTGGCGACAATGCCTTCGTTGGTGAAATCTTGAACTTGAACGTTCGCGTCGTGCCAGTAACGTTGCACCAGTGGACGTTGCGCCCGAAGAACCTCGAGCACTTTGGCGTACTGGGCTTCGGTTAATTCGTAAGGGTCAATAATGCCGAGGCTTGGGTCTTTTTTCATGAGGTACAGCGCGGCATCGGCAATGTAAATGGGTCCGTCGTAAGCTTGGACGCGTCCCTTATTGCTTTTGCCGTCGGGCAGGTTTTGTTCTTCAAAAACCACGCTCCAAGAGGTTGGGGCGGTCTTGAACACATCGGTGTTGTACATTAAAACGTTCGGACCCCATTGGTACGGCGTGCCGTAATGAACGCCGTTGATGGTGTGCCAGGCGGCACTTTGCAGGCGTTTATCAATTTTGGCGTAGCTCGAGATCAGTTTGGTATTGACAGGTTGCACGGTTTTGCCCGCAATCAAACGCAAACTCGCGTCGCCCGAGGCTGTTACAAGATCGTAGACGCCTTGGTTCATGAGCGTGACCATTTCGTCGGATGTGCCGGCGGTTTTGACGTTGACTTTGCAACTGGTTTTCTTCTCGAAAGCGGTCACCCAGTCGTAAGCTTTGTCCGAAGCACCGCGTTCGATGTAACCTGGCCAGGCAACAATGTCCAAGCGACCTTCACCCTTACCGAGTTTGGTCGTGCCGCCTTGTGCCAGCGCCGAAACGCCAACAACCCCCAATGTCACTGCCAATAAAGCGCCTATCGTTTTGTTCATACATACCCCCTCTGAGGAAACTGCTAAACATTTTGAATTTAAAACTGACTTCTGGGCAAGTTAGTTTAACCCAATTTGAAACGCAGCGCTGTCAGAATAATTTTTGCAGGGTGGGACGCATTTGCAGCTTTGAGGGCAGCAAAATGTGCAATTTGCTACCTGAGCCTTTCCAGGCTTTGTATTCTGAGCCTTGACGCTTTATTTCAATTCATTTTCAATTGGCAAACGAAACTGTTCTGCGAACTCTTAGGGGGTTATTTATGCGTATTAAAAATGGGGATGGATCAAAACTGCACTGGCAACGTATCGTTCTTGGCACTACAAAGTTAGGAAAGTTAGGAAAGTTAGGTGTTGCAAGTGTTGCTTTAAGCCTTGCACTCATGGCGTGCAACTCTAGCCCTACACCCATTCCAGCAAGCCAAGAACCTCTCGTCAACGATCCCACTCAAAACTCGGATTCGACAGTGAACGCCAGTGGCATTGACAATGGTTTTCTCAGCGGTCAGAAGTGGTTGACAGTCACCAACGGTTGGGGTCCTGTCGAAATAGATTTAGCCAACGGCGATGAAGGCGCTCGAGACGGTGACAAAATCCAAATCAATGGTGTGGTTTTTAACAAGGGTTTAGGCACTCATGCAAACAGCAGTATCGAATATGATTTGAATGCTTCATGCTCGGGTTTTACTGCCAGTGTTGGCGTGGATGACGCAAAAAAATACGCCCCAAAGACTGGTGGCACAGTTATTTTTAAAGTCTTGGTTGATGGCGTTGAGCGCTTCAATTCTGGTCTGATGAAGCGCTACGTGGCTGCAAAAAGTGTCAGTGTAAATTTGCAAGGTGCTAAGCGTTTGAAATTGGTCGCAACCGATGCTGGAGACGGAACTGCGTTCGATCATGCAGATTGGGCGAACGCTCAGATCGTGTGCGGACAGATCAATAATCCTCCAACGCCAGGCAATCTCTTAAAAACAGGGCAGTTGAGTGACCAATTTGCGCTCGCCACGGTTTTGCAAAATGGTTGGGGCAAGCCTCAAATTGATCGGGACAACGGTGATGTTGCACCCGAAACCTATGCTGATAAGTACAAACTGCAAATCAATGGGGTGATTTACGAAAAAGGCTTGGGCGTCCATGCCAACAGCGCCATTGAATTCCCACTGAATGGACAATGCTCGAGCTTTAGCGCTTTGGTGGGCGCGGACGATGGGGCAAAATACAACCTTAAATCGTTGGGCGGAGGCACAGTTACTTTTCAAGTTTTTGTTGATGGTGTAAAAAAGTTTGATTCGGGTTTGATCAAACGGGGCGACGCTGCCAAGAGTGTGAATCTGGTCTTGACCGGCGGGCAAAAATTGAGGTTGGTGGCGACAGATGGTGGTGACGGAAGCGCTTTTGACCATGCCGATTGGGTCAATGCCAACGTAAATTGCGGCACTACAGTCAGCAATCCGCCACCGTCCAATGTGGCATACAAGGGAGTCTCGGCTGCAATGTGGGCAGAAATTGATGCTCGAGCCGCCGGATTTAAAGATTTACACAATTGCCATGCCAGAATCAATGCCATTCCAACAACGGGTTACACGATCACGCCAAGCAACGGCGATGCCATCAATCAGGCGCTGTCGCAGTCAAACACGGTTGTCTTGAAAGGTGGCACGTACAGAATCTCGAGCACCCTGAACTTGGCAGGCAAGAAATTGATTGGCGCTCCAGGAGAAGACGTGACAATCAACGCCATTGACGTTGCTGTAGCGGTTGCAATGGGCAACGATAGCGTACTGGCGAACGTCAAAATTATTGATGCCGGCAATGTCGGTATTCAACTAAAAAGCAATAATGTTTTGTACCGTGTTTCGGTGGCAAGAACTGGCAGAAGTTCTTATTTAACAACCGACGGCAGGGGCATCAGAAGGGTCGATGATAACTCTGGGAACAACTGTCTGGTCAGCACAGAAGCGAGAGACAGTTACAACGATGTCGATTACACCGGCGGCTATTCGTTCCCGAGCACAGTCCGAGGTGGCAATGGTGATGGTTATGTGATCTCTGGATCGAGCATTATTGATTCTTATGCTTACAACAATTCTGATGACGGATTCGATTCTTGGGAAGCTCAACCCAATTACTTTTACTTCAGTGAAGCCTACGACGGCGGCAAAAGTCCTTTGGGATTCCCAGAGGGCAACAACAATGGCGACGGTAACGGATTTAAGTTGGGGCGCGGCAATCAAACCATGTACATCTACAAGTCCAAGGCATACAACAACAAGGAAAGTGGCTTTGATGCAAATGGCAACACTGCTTTCTCTTCGTTTGTCATCATGTGCAGTGAATCTTATGGAAATGTAACTGGCGGCGTTGGAGCGAATTGGGCGCAAGGTTTGACTGGCAACACAACACCCTGTCCGTAAAGCGCAGCCTTTTTGAATCCTTATTTTTGAGGCTCTACCAGCTTTCCAGACCAGTCTCTTAAGTTGAGAACACCATTCCCGTGAAGATACGAGGGGTGGTGTTCTCAATTGCCAGAGCAAGCTGCAATGCTCACCACTTTTGACCAGATTCGGTCATCACTTTGGGAGGCTGTTGAACTCGAGGGTGAACAAACTAAGGTTTTTGGCGTATTGACGTGGTGGCGATTCGTCTGTAAAACTACATCACTGGCTCGGGTTTCTCGAGCGGTCCCAGCAGCTTCTCGTAGGAGAAATTTTTCTTGACACGCTTGCGCTAAATCCCAATCGGTTTGAACTGCCCCGCAACATTCTGGGGGCGTTTCTTGACTTGGAGGTTTAGGCGCTTGAGTTTAATTCTAAAGCGCGTAACAAAACGTTACGCCGACCATTTAATTTTTGAAAATGCAAGTCTCGAGCTTCACGCCGGTAATCGCGTGGGGCTTCTTGGACGTAACGGCAGTGGCAAAACCACACTCATGAAACTCCTGACCAAACTCGAGCTTCCCGACGCTGGTGAGGTCAGTGTTTCTGGGCATTTGGCGTACCTCGAGCAGCGCAGTGAACTTGAAGCTGGGAGTTTACGCGAGATCGTGCTGCCAGCGCGTCACAGGCAACTCAAAACTGAACTCGAGGCGACGCAACAAAACCTCGAGATTCCAAGCACGGAAAACTTGGAGCGTTTCGCAATCGCAGAAGAAGCCTTTCGGGTGGCTGGCGGGTACGATATTGAGGCTCGAGCCGAGAGTATTCTGGCTGGTTTGGGTTTGAACGGAGATTTCTCGAGTCGAGCGCTTTCGGGCGGACAGGAGCGCCGCGCCTTGCTGGCAAGGTTATTGATCGAACCGAGTGATTACTATCTTCTGGATGAACCCACCAACCATCTTGACCTCGAGAGTTTAATTTGGCTCGAGGATTTTGTGAATTCTTCCGAAGCCGGATTTTTGATCGTTTCGCATGACAGGGCTTTTTTGGATGCGACGGTCACCCGATGTTACGAACTCGAGCGGCAGAAGTTGACCGAATATCCAGGAAATTATTCCCAGGCGATGGAAGTCAAACGTGTTTTACGAGAATCGGCGCTGGTTGCTTTTGAAAATCACACGCGTAAAGTCAAACAGTTGGAACTCGAGGCACAACTTGCCGCCCAGCAAGCAAGTCGTGCGTTCAACAAAAATCGAACGGGCAACCGCGATACTTTGAGTGCTTGGCATAAGGGAAACCGTGCTCAACACAGCACTGGCAGACGCACCTTGGCGCTCGAGAAACGCATTGAGCACATGGGTGAACTCGAGAAACCGTTTGAAGAGAACTTCATGACGCGCATCAAACTCGGGCTTCTCAACCACGGACCAAATGAGGTGTTGACGCTCGAGGATTTAAGGCTCGCTCGAGGTGAAAAACTGATTCTCGAGGGTTTGAATTTGCACGTTCGGCGCGGTGAACGTTTGGCGCTTGTTGGTGCAAACGGTGGCGGTAAAAGTACGTTACTCAAAGCGATTCTTGGGCAGTTGCCAATCTCGAGCGGCAAAATCACGACGGGTGTGGGTTTGAATATCTATTGGGCTGGGCAGAACACCGAAGAACTCAATGAATTTCAAACTTTAAAAGACGCGTTACTTGCCGCCAATCCTGACCTCGAGACTCGAGAGTTATTTGCGCTGCTGGCAAGTTTGGGGCTGCCCAAAGACCCAACTCGAGCCATACTGACTTTAAGCGGCGGTCAACGCACACGGCTTTCACTGGCACGTTTAAGCGTCACCAAGGCTCACCTTTTGATCTTGGACGAACCCACCAACAACCTTGATATTGACGCAATTGGGGCGCTCGAGAAGTTGCTGCTCGAGTTTGGGGGCACAATCATTTTCGCCTCGCACGACCGCAGGTTGCTCGAGAATATTGCCAGCAAAACGCTCAGTATTCCAAGTTTGAAACTCGAGGTGCGGGATTAACATTTACTTCTCGAGGAAAGCCAATTCTCGAGCGGGCTGCATGATGAGTGCATTGACGATTTTGCCCATTTGCGCAGGCGGGTACGGCATCTCATGCTCGAGCCACCATTCGATCAACTCGAGAATCGAGACGATCATGTGATGCGCAGCAATTTCGGGTGGAATCAGACTTTTGGGGTTTGGCGTCAGCGTCTCGAGCATGGCTTGAGAGGAAAACGCAAAAATGCGGGGAAGAAGTGGACTGACATTGCGGGTGCAAAGTAACACGCGAACAGGGTCGGGGGTTTGTTCGACGTGCTCAAAGACCAGTGTCACGGTGCGTTCGGGATCGTTGATAACGGGTCGAATCAATCCCAGAAAATCGGTCAGTGTTCCCTCGAGCACGTCTTCGAGTAGCGCGTCTTTGTCCGAAAAGTGCCGAAAAAACGTGGCGTAACCGATGTTGGCGCGTTCACTGATGTCGCGTACCGTAATGGCGTCATAACCTTTCTCGAGGGTCAGGGCGATCAGGGCGTTGGTCAGTGCGCGTCGTGTTTGGTTGATGCGTTTGTCGGTGAGGGTTGAGATTTCGGACACAACAGTATTATATGGATTCTAGAGAAATGATATACAATGTCTCAAAAGTCACAGATGTCACTTTAGGTTGTCGGTCAGAATAACCTTCATGATTTCAGACCTGACACCCGAACAAATCAATGGCTGCCCTGTAGACCACAATGCCCGTAAAACCGCTCGCGGTGAAGTCTCGAGCACTCCAAACCTCAACATGGACGAAAACGGTCTTTGGCACGCTCGAGGTCACGATGAGGTGCGCACCATTTTGCGCAGCAACAATGTCAAGCAGGCGGGTTTCGGCGCGGAACTGGTGGCAAAAATGCCCGCTAACATGCGAGCACCCGTCTTACACCTCGAGGGTGAGGTGCATCATGATTTGCGCCGCAAAACCGCACGTTTTTTCACACCCAATTACACCGATGCCAATTACCGCAGTTTGATGGAAAAACTCTGCGCCGATCTGGTCGCCGACTTGGTGAAAAAAGGCAAAGCAGATTTGAGCAAAACCTCGATGAAACTGGCGGTCGAAGTCGCGGCGCAAGTGGTTGGTCTGACCAGCAGCCGCGTTCCAGGCATGGGCGCACGAATTTCAGGGTTGGTCAATTCGCCAGATCAATCCAAAATTTTGGAAGTCATCAAAGCGCGTTGGAATTTGCTGGCATTCTTTTTTCTGGACGTTCAACCCGCGATTGCCCAGCGCAAAAAACAACCCCGCGAAGATGTGATCTCACATGTGCTGGGTGAGGGTTACACGCCGCCAGAAGTGCTGTCCGAATGCGTGACTTACGGCGCGGCAGGCATGGCAACCACCCGCGAATTTATTTGCGCCGCCGTCATGCACTTTCTCGAGCGTCCAAAACTCCGCGAACGTTTTCTGATTGCCGGCGAAGT
>JANLWR010000497.1:0-8773 GCA_031364625.1 Deinococcales bacterium
GATTCTGTCAAACCTAAACAGGAGGTATTTAACTGTGATTCCAAGCCTTAAACTGACCGACCGAGGTTTGTTCGACGTGAAAATCCTCGAACTGGTCAAACTTGAAGTAGAAGACAAAACTAGAAAAACCCGTGAAGAACTCGAGATGTTCTAAGCATTTCAGGTACACTTAAAACGTGCCAAAAGAAACCAAAAAAGCCAAACTCGTTCGAGCCTCACAAGTGCTTGCACAACTGCACACAACTTACCCAGATGCAAAAACCGAACTCGAGTACGGCACCGCCTTTCAATTGTTGATCGCCACGATTTTAAGCGCCCAAGCCACCGATGTCAGCGTGAATGCCGCCACGCCAAAACTCTTTAAAAAGTACGGTACAGCCAGAAAAATGGCGCTCGCCACCCCCAGCGACCTCGAGCCGTACATCAAAACCATTGGTTTGTACCGTGTTAAAGCCAAAAACATTGCGGCAACCGCCAGGGCATTGCTCGAGCATTTTGAAGGCGAAGTGCCAAACGATTTTGAAGCCATTCAAACCCTGCCAGGGGTCGGGCGCAAAACCGCCAACGTTGTACTCTCAAACGCGTATGGGCGACCAGGAATCGCTGTGGACACACACGTTGGCAGACTTGCCAGACGGCTTGGATTCTCGAGCAACACCAACCCAGACCTGGTTGAAGCCGACCTCGAGAAACTGTTTCCAGTAGACCAATGGATTTTCTTACATCATGCCTTAATTTTGCACGGGCGGCGCGTGTGTGAAGCCAGAAAACCCAAATGTGAGGATTGTTCGATGCTCGAGTTTTGCCCGCAAATCGGAGTGTGAGAAATTTCGTAGGGTGTGCTTCTTGACCATAAAATGCACCTCACGGGCATGGTCGCCTTTCGCACCGTTGGACACGTGATATTGGTGCGCACAGCGCACCCTACCGTTTTGCTCGAGCCAACTTCAGGAAATCTTCCATCTCGAGCGTGTTGACAACCATTTCAGTCTCGAGGGCGGCTTTTCGGGCTGCTTGCACGCCGTACCAAAGGTCATCAAAACCTTGAACCCTGTGCGCGTCGGTGTTGATCGCAAATTTTAGCCCCGAGGCTCGAGCTTCCAAAACCTCGCGCCAGTCAAGATCGAGGCGGTACGGGCTTGCGTTGATTTCGATGACGGTATTGTGAACCTTTGCCGCCTCGAGTACGGCGGCATGATCAAATTTATAAGGTGGGCGGCGCAACAGTAGGCGACCTGTTGGATGTCCAAGAATGGTGGTGAACGGATTGGAAACCGCTTTCACCAGTCGTTCGGTCTGTTGCGCTTCGGGCAAACCAAAGCTCGAGTGAACGCTCGCAACCACAAAATCAAATCCTGCCAGAATTTCATCGTCATAGTCGAGGTCGCCACCCGCCAAAATATCCGATTCGATGCCTTTCAAAATTCTAAAATCCTCGAGTTCGGCGTTTAAAGCGTCAATTTCGCGCCATTGAGCTTGCACTCGAGTTTCATCGAGTCCATTGGCGTAAAACGCGCTTTTGCTGTGGTCGCAAATGCCCAAGTATTTTGCGCCTCTGGCTTTCGCGCCGAGCGCCATGTCGCGCAAGCTTGCCGCGCCGTCCGACCAGTTGCTGTGAACGTGCAACATGCCGCGCATCTGCCCAAGTTGAATCAAATTTTCGGGGTTTGGTAAGTCAGTTTGACCCAAGTGTTCCACCTCGCGCCATTCGGGAATCACATACTCGAAGTCGAGTGCTTGAAAAGCATCATTCTCGGTCAAAGTGGGGATCAAAACGCCACTAATGAACAATCCTCGACTCGAGAAATCAATGTTTTTTTCTAGAGCTTTAGCTTTAACAATTTCCAAAAACGGTTTTGAACCGGTCAGCATCAGTTTCGCCGCACCCCAAGTTTCAACGTCAACGACACCCAATTGTATCGTTACGCCTTCAATGTTCGCACCGATCAACCACGGATATTCTGGGTCGTTCTGCGCTCCAAAACCCTCGAGGGCTTTCAATGCCGCGTCACGATTTCCAATTGCCACCGCGTCCACGTCGCCACACGTCTCCAAGCCGCGTGCCAAGCTGCCAGCAGGCTCGAGACGCGTGAGTACACCCTGCAACTGATCGGAAAGCATCCCAAAGACCGCTCGAGCCTCGGAGAGCAACCTGCGCTCGCTGGATTTTAAGCTAAATTCGGCATCGTCAATTATTTTTGCGCTGCTCGCCGCGCCAAAACCTTTTAAAGTTGCCAGTTTACCCGAACGCCCAACCTCGAGCAAACCTGTAATACCATCCACGCCAGCGTCCCACAAAACCCGAACTTTTTTCGGACCAAGTCCGCGCACCCGAAACAACTCGAGCACCCCAGGCGGCACGAGCGACGCGACATCCGTTAGCGGCGCGAACACGCCCGAATCCGCGAACTCCACCAAACTGACGCCAAGTTGCGCCCCGATGCCCGAAACCTTCTTAAAACTGGTTGCCAGCGCCTCATCCCAATTGCCGTCAAACCGCTCAAGATGACGTTCGGCTTTGCGGTACGCCAAAACCTTAAATTCGTTCTCATTTAAAAGCTCGAGAATGTCTGCGGTCAGGCTGATGGCTTTGAGGGCTTGTTTCTTGTCCATGATTTAGATTATCAGCTTTTGACTTTTACTTTAGAGTCGTGAGTTTTTGAAATCTTTTAACCTAAAGTTTTATCTTCCGACAAAATCTTCATAAGTAGTGACTTTGTAAAATCGAAAAAATTCGAGTTTCGCATTGCAAGTTCGATTTTTCGTACTATATCTGAGAGAATAAATTCAGGCAGTTCTTGATTAAGTTCAATAAGATTTTTCCAACTTTGATAAAGGTAAACTGGCGCGTTTTCAGATAAGTTGTCCAATTCGAGATACCAATATTCATAACCTTCATGAACCGCAAAAACAAACGTATTTGAGTTGTTCAGTACGGTTTTCTCGTTCTCCAAAGTTTCTTGAAACCATTCCTGATTCTCTTGAATATATACAGGTTCTACATGGTCTTCACCACAAAAAATTGCATATATATTCCCAAATTGATTCATAAGAGATTTATAAGACTCAGGAAATGATTTCCCAAATTTTTCCTGTTCAATAAGAAGTTCTTCTAATGGATAGCCTAGGTTGTTCGATTTTGATAAGTCTATAGAATAACATTCTCTAATTTTTTCTATAATTGTCGTAAAACTAAGTGTACTCATCATGTTGGTAGCTTCTTTTCTCTAGGAAACACAAAGTCCAATTTACTCACGATTTTTCCATCACATCAAACACCAATCTCGAGATTTGCCCCAACGCCAACACCGCTTCGTTGTCCACATGATAACGCTCGTCGGTAGAATTTTTGGAGCAAAGCGCGAGAACATATGGGCGTTCTGTCAAAACGATTCCAACGTCATTTCGCACACCAATGATTTGTCCACTTTTGGTCGCGGTGCGCGTTCCGTTCGGCAAGTAACGTGCCAGAATTTCGGTGTACTGCTGTTTCTCGAGAATCTCGAGCGCAAGTTTGGTCAGTTCGGGATTGAGAAGTTCACCGTTATACAGTTTTTCGAGCAGCATCACGCTTTCAAACGGAGTGACTTCGGCGCGTTTTCCTGCAAGTTGATCCACATTTTTGCGGTCTTCAGTCAGCATCAGTTTTCCAACCACAGTCGTACTCGAGCAACCCCAATTTTTCAGGCTCGAGTTGACAAAATCACGTCCACCGACGGCATCCAAACTGATGTTGGTGGCGGTGTTGTCTGAAACCACAATCATCAGGGTCAGATAATCTTGCAGCGTCGGCGTTAGTCCTGGTTGAAATGCCATCATCACGCCAGACCCTCCAACTTGCTCGAGTGCTGGCAGTGATATTCGAGTCTCGAGTCTGAGAATCCCGTGCTGAACTTGACGAAGTGCCTCGAGCAAAATCGGGACTTTCACAACACTGGCGGCAGGAAAAACCTCGCTTTGATTGTGCTCGAGCGTGAAACCATCATCAAAGCGTTTGGCACAAAACCCAATCACGCCCGAAAAACCGTTCAGAATGAACTCGAGTTTGGTCTGAAATTCCGTCATGCGTCTAGCTTAACGGTTAAACTAACCAGGTGCTGCCAGTTCCCGAATCCAAACATCCGATGATCGCCGCAAAACCTGGTATTCGGGTGAAATGCTTGGAAACAAACGACGATTTGCCACTCGAGCAAAAGCAACACAAAGTTTGGGTGGATGTCGAAAATCCGCACGAGGTTGACTTATTGCGTTTGGGAAAGTTTTTTCGTTTTAATCGCCTCGCGCTCGAAGATGCGCTCGACCCAGACCAATGGGCGCGTTTTGAATCGTACCCAGAGCATTTGTTTCTGGTCTTGCGCACGCTTGCCGAACCCGAAGATGTCACCGACCGCACCGAGAAAGTTGCTATTTTTTGGTATCCAGAACTCGAGAGTGTGGTGACGATACGGCACGAACCGATCACCTACATCGAAGGCACTTGGCAAGAACTCGAGAATCGTAAAGGGTTGAGCGCCACGGATGTGCTTTACACGATTTTGGACGAAGGCACGGACACGTTCTTTATTTTTCTGGACGAACTTGAGTTGCGTACAGACGAACTCGAGGAAGCCGTTTTTCACCCGACGCGAATCATGCCGAGTCAAGAATTTGCGGCACGGGTTTTTGAACTGAAACACACAATTATTGCCGCCCGCAGGCTCGCCTCGAGCGCCCGCGAGAACGTGGCGCAATTCTCGAGACACGCCACCGCGCTTTCCCCAGAAGGTGCGATTTACTTGCGCGATGTCAGCGATCATTTAACCCGAATTTATGACGGCATCGACAGCGCCAGAGATGTGCTCTCGAGCTTGCTGGACGTGCATTTGACCGTACAAAGCAACCGCATGAATGAGGTCATGAAAACCCTGACCACAGTCAGCACGATCTTTTTGCCACTCACGTTTTTGGCTGGCGTTTGGGGCATGAATTACGTGTTCATGCCCGAACTGCATTGGAAGTACGGTTATGCCTTCGCTTGGGGCAGTTTTATTTTGGCTGCGCTGGCGTTTGCCGCATATTTTAAATGGCGCAAATGGTGGTAAAAACAGAATTGTCTTCACAAGATTGCTCGAGCCTCAAGCTTATTTTGCGCTTTGCAACACTCGAGCCACCTCGATCACCCTGGTCAAACTCGCATTTGCATAATGCGTAGCTTCGTAACGTTGAATTTGCTGCGGTTTCATCTTTAATTTTGCCGCCAACTGCGCTTGCGTAAATCCTCGTGCGACTCGAGCTTGAATGAGTTTTTCAGCGATATTCTCGAGCGGCTCAGTATCCAGACTTAACGCACTTTTTTTGAGCTGCTCAAATTCTTCAAGTTCGGCTTTTAGTGAATCAATCTGTCCTTGAAAAGCTCCTCTTTGCGCAATAACAAGCTTCGGATGCAATTTTTGGCTGGGTTGATAATCCTCTAAAGCAGTCACAAATCGATTCAAAGCCGCCTTAGAAATTCGGTATTGATGTTCATTTTCGATCATGGTTCACGTCCTTTCGACCTGAAATTACGGTGTTGGTAAGCTTCGGAGGTCTAGCCGAAGAATGCCCTTATTATGACCATTACGATCTTTTTGGAAAAACTCGAGAAAGGTTTCACCGTGCGGCGTGGCTGGTAAATCGGCGATAAACAACTCACCTCGGTATTTGCGTTTCATGGCATTGCGCGGATGCACAAAGTTTAAAAGCGCCTTCTCGAGCAAATCTGGTTCTACCTGGTCAGAATCCCAACAGGCATCGTAATCATTGGGTTGTGATTTGTCACTGATAAAACTGCCATCGATCCAAACCGTGTGACAACCTGCGACGTTTAAGTTTTCCAGAGCCGCGTACAAACCGTTGAGAAGATAAATTCGGTGGTTGGTTGTTGCATACCGATTCTCGAGTTCATCCCAAGTGCAGTGATGCTCGCCTGGCGGGAGGTTTCCTTGTTGATCAAAAGGTGGTATCACTGAACAACAATAATGTTGTTCAGTGATTTAGTCAAATTTTGTACTTTCCAACATGAATCAAACTTCATCACACGCCGATTATGCCAACCAATCTTCGGCTTCTTTCACCACATCTTCAAAGCTCGAGCTTCCTTTTGACACTTCATCTTTGCGGGTTGCCCAAGCTGGAAACGGGAACGTAATCATCACAGGGCTTGGCACTTCGGGTTGCTGCACAATCATTGTACCAGGTTGCAAAATACTGGCTCGAAGTCTGAACGCACCTGGCAAGAATCGGTATTCGGGGCGTTCGGCTTCTGCTGGGTCTAAACGCCCAACCACGCGAATGCTGGCGTTGGCAACCACGCGGCGTTCGACTTCGGATGCGGTTTGTTGTGCGCCAATCAAAATAATGCCAAGGCTGCGTCCTCGTTCGGCAATGTCGAGGAGCACGTCTTTGATCGGACTCTCCCCTTCCCTGGGCGCGTACTTGTTCAACTCGTCAAGCACCACAAAAACATAGGGTTTTTGCCCTTTTTTCTCTTTTTCTTCAAACAATTGTTTCAGCATCACGCCCACCACAAACATTTGCGCGTGGGCGTGAAGGCTGTGAATGTCCACCACCGTCAGTTGCGAACGCATGACATCGGCGCGGTAACGGTCTGCCTGTCCAGCGTCCAAATCGCCGCGAATTAACGGATTCAGGTGCTTGACCACGCCGCGCAAGCGCCGAATAAAGGCTTGGCGCGTGCCGACGGGTTGCCGCCCAACCCATTTCGGATCGCCCTCGCCGTCGTTTTGGTCAATCAGTTTGAACTCGAGGTAGGCAATCAACTGTCCGAAAGTCTCAAGTTTGGCTTTGCCGAGCGTGTTAAATTCGATGCCCAAATCTGTGGCGTCGTCACCTGGGGCAAAATCGTCAACCAGCAAGTACGGGTAATTGCCGCTCGAGTCGCCAAGTTTGAAGAGTTTGTCCTCGATCTGCCCGATCAAAAACCCGAGGTTGAGGCTGGCGTCACGGTCTGCGAAACAGTACGGCAGCAGGCGTTCAATGGCGAATTGGCGGATTGTCCAAAGGTAGGGCGTGACGCCCGTGCTGCGCTGCGTGATGCTGTGCGTGATGGTTCTGCCTTCACCTGCGGCTGGCGGCGCGAGAAATTGCACGTCTTGAAACGGCATGATTGGCAAGCCACACGCCGTGTAACGGTCTGTTTTGATTCCCCTGGCGGTGCTGATCTTGCCCTCTTTTTCGGCAAACCTCGAGTTGACCTGATCGAGAAACATCAAATCTTGACCCTTCACATTGAAAATCAGGGCTTTGGAATTGGCTCGCTCGAGTCCCAATGCCTCGGAATTGAACAGGCTGTACAGCAAAAACAGCGCGTAACTGGTTTTGGTCGCCACGCCCGAAACGCCAGAAATGTTGACGTGCGCCCCGTTCTCGCCATTTAAAAACGCGAAGTTAAGCATGGCGGGTTGACCGTTTCGCAGCACGCCAGCCGGTAGCGTGGTTTCCATGCGGTCACGGTACAGCGCCATCTCGAGGTCAACCCCGAGCGCGTGATAAACCTCATCGCCTGGATGCGGGGGAATAAATTCTTCGGGGTCAACACGGGTCACAATCACATGCGCGGCGTAAGAGACATTGACAGGTATTGTTCCCTCGAGCGCCAGTTTGGTGTCCGAATCAAATTGCACGCCCTCGTGAAGCTTGCGCACGCTGTCCACCACACCGTAAAAGTTGATAAAGTCGCTCGAGCCGGTTAACGGTTTTTTGGTTTTCATGACCACAATATCGTCGAGTTGCAGCATCTGCCCGTCGTTGACACCGACCCAAAACTCGAGCGGCGCGGCGTCTCGTGTGCCTAAAACGATTCCGACTGGTTCAATTTTTTCTGTCATGTTTATTTGTCTTTCTAAACGTGTTTCTGAATTTTTTTGACTCGAGATTCATTTCCAATCACGCTCAAGTTTAAATCTCGAGTTCGACGCGCTAATTGAAATCCCGATCCAATTCAATTTTGGCATCCATCGCAAAGCCAAGCGGTTCTTGACGAATTCGTTCTTGACGCAAAAACGCTTGAATTCGGCGGCGGATGATCGCCAGATCACCCATGCGCCGTCCAAGTTCACTCTCTAAAAAGGCTATCGGCATCAATTGCTGTGGCGCTCGAGGGTCACGAAAACCTTTGGCGGCGTATTTTGGCAGCATGATACAGGTCCAATCGGCAATCTTTTGCGCCCACGCCAGTCCAAGCTCAACCCTGACCTCGAGCCTGACAATGCCCGCGAACGGCTGGTAGTAATCGGGCGTGTCATCGAGCCGCAAGTACCAACTGTAACGCTCGAGTCCGCTTTTGATGCTAAAAATGGGTGTGCGTTGACCGCGCCTAAGTTGCCGAATGGTGCGTTGTTCGAGGGGCGGTACGTAAAAATTGTGAATCGTTTTGACGTAACCGAGTGCGCGGTCTGGGGCGCGGCGTTGCAGCGGACCATCCAGAATCAACAGCGCATCCTCAAGGCTAAGGCTCGAGGAGAGTTCGTCTTCGGCGTTGCGCATCAAAAATTGCAATCGTGTGGTCAGGGCGGTATCGGTGTTGCTGGTTTCGTTCATTTGCACGAATTGATACTCGAGGTCTCCGTATTCATGACCCCTGGTTTTAATGATTAAATTCTCGCCTTCGGGATGGTTGAGCACCAACACCCGTTTGATGATGGTCTCGAGAATCTTCGCTGGCGTGTTGGTCATACGAGATTCGACCAGTCCCACCGCGAACGTGCCAAGCAAACCAGGTGCGGCTTGTGGTTCG
>JANLWR010000957.1:0-3294 GCA_031364625.1 Deinococcales bacterium
GATTTGTGACCGAATCGAGGAAGCACTTCAGGATGAGGTTGAGGGTGCAATCGTGACGATTCATGTCGAACCTGCCGAGAGCGCTCAGCATAAAGGCGTTTTGGTACTTTGAATTGGTATTGGCAATATAACTATTTGGTAAGGTGCGCTTCTTGACCCTGACTGACGGGCTTGGGTCGCCCCGCGTACCGTCAGTAACGTGCTCATGGTGCGCAAGGCGCACCCTACTACGAATCATTCTGGTTTCTCGAGTGTTAACCCACTTTTCAAAGTATTTTTGCAAAGCCAATCGTGCTTTGACTGGCTTTGCAAATGATTGGCAAAGCTTAAAATTGAAGTTCCAATGCTAACCACCGAACTCCTCATCTCGAGAACTACAGCCGGCGTGATCGAACCCAAAGCGCTTTCGGGTTCCAAGCTCGATTTTGAACGCATCGAAACCACGCTCGAGTTGTTCGGCGTTTTTCATGGGCGTACACGCGGCGAACTTGACGAGGCATTGCGCGAGGATGAGGCGGACAGCACCGACTACCGAATTCGGCGCGGTTTGGCGCATTTGTTGTACTCCGAACGCTGCGAGTTTGTCACGCAAGCCATTACTGATCCTGGTTTGTTGCGAGAACGGGTGTTCGCGCTGTCTGCAACGGAGCGCCCGACCCTCGAGACTTCAAATTTGGTGCTCGAGAAATTGGCATTTGAACTGGGCAGCGAACTTGGGTTAGAGGTTTCGGCGGCTGACCTCGAGCGCAGTTTGTACGCCGATTTGCGTGAGAATCAAATCATTGTTTTTGAACCCGCCGACGCGAAATGGTTGCTCGAGCGTTTCAACTTGGCGCAAGCCCAAGGTATCCTTTACCGGGCTTCTGAACTGGTGATTACCGCACACCGCAACGACCCTGGCGAGTACAAGCGGCTGTTCAAATACCTCAAACTGTTTGGCTTGATGCACCGTATCGAGGGTGATCCCGACGCGGGCTACACGATTATCCTCGATGGTCCCTCGAGTTTGTTTAAGCCCAGCACGCGTTACGGTGTGGCGTTCGCCAAGTTTTTGCCCGCGCTTCTAAACACCAGCAAATGGTCGCTCACGGCAAAAATTATTCCTCGCAAAGATTTTGGCACTGAACCCGACGAGGCAACGTACACGCTGGATTTCAGCACGAAACTGAGAAGCCATTACGCCAAAGGTAAAGAATTTGACAGCATTCTCGAGCAGGGTTTTTCGGAGCGATTCAAAAAACTAAAATCGGCTTGGAAGCTCGAGCGCGAGGTGGACATCGTTGATTTGGGCGGCACGGTCATGATTCCAGATTTCAGGTTGGTTCACGACGACGGACGCAGTGTGCTTCTCGAGATTATTGGGTATTGGCGACCCGATTATTTAAAACGTAAGCTCGAGAAATTGCGCCGCAGTAGACGTCACGACATCGTGATTGCCATCTCGAGCCGACTGAATTTGGGCGATGAGATCAAAAAACTGGACGGTTTAGAGGAAAATATCATTTGGTTTAAGGGGGCGCTCGAGCCTAAAGAGGTGCTGGCGGTTGCCGAGCGACTGAACGCCAGCCTCACCTCGCCGCTGACTTGAGGCACACGCCCCTGCCTTTAAGACCTAAACTTTGGGCATGAACCTTGGCTATTCTTTCTGCCCCAATGACACTTTTATTTTTTATGCCCTGACCCACGGTAAAATTGCGCTTTCAGAACCTGTGCACGAACTGCTCGAGGATGTCGAAACCCTGAACCAATGGGCGCTGGCTGGAAAACTCGAGATGACCAAAATCTCATATCACGCCTTCGCCCACGTGCGCGAGGATTATGTGGCGTTGCGCTCTGGGGGGGCGCTGGGGCGCGGTGTTGGACCGCTTATCGTGGCGAAAACCAAACTCGAGTCATTGGTCGGGAAAACCGTGGCGATTCCTGGAAATTTGACCACGGCGTTTTTGCTCTTAACACTTTCGCAACCCGAAGGCGTAAATATTGTTGTCATGCGTTACGACGCCATCATGCCCGCCATTGAACGCGGCGAGGTTGATGCGGGGCTGATTATTCACGAATCGCGGTTTACCTACCCACAGCACGGCTTGGTGAAATTGCTGGATTTGGGCGAATGGTGGGAATCTGAAACGGGTTTACCGATTCCGCTCGGCGCAATTCTGGTCAGGCGCGATCTGAAACTCGAGACTCAAAGGGCATTAAACGCCGCCGTCAAAGCCTCGCTCGAGTATGCTTATGCGCACCCGTCTGAACCCAAAGCCTATATTCGCCAACACGCCCTCGAGATGGAAGACGCCGTGATGCAGGCGCACATCGATTTGTACGTCAACGAATTTAGCCTTGATGTTGGAATTTTGGGCGAAAAAGCCGTGAACGAATTGTTTGCCCGCGCCGAGGCTCGAGGTTTGATTCCAGCCTCGAATCAAAGATTATTTGTAGCGCTCGAGGATGAAATCTAAGCAATCTTGATTTAAGCTTTTGCAAATGAACCTCGAGCGGCAAGCCACCCTGTTTGGTTGGACGATTTTTCCTTATATCGTCTCAGGGATGGTGTTTTGGAAATTGATTGAACCCATCACACCGAGCAATGTCCTCGATCATGGTTTGCAATTGACGGTGGCGGGAACGATTCTGATTTTCTGGTTGATTTTTGCCTTCATTGGCTGCCTGAGGTTCTGGTGTCGGTTGCGCGGCTCTGAACTCGATGAGGAAGACTACATTCACAGTCTGGCTCGAGTGCGTGGTTTGGTGCTGGCGCAACGTTTCGAGGATACCAAACCTTAATCGTTCCAATCTGCACACAAATTCAGACTAACGTTTGTTAGGATAAGTGAACCGTTTTAGAAAGAAGGTTCACTCCATGACTGATTTTCGTACTCGAGCCGTCCACGCCGGACACCAACCAGACCCAACTGGCGCTCACATCAACCCGATTTATCAAACCTCGACCTTTGGTTACGGCAGTTTCGAGCGCGGCGCAAGGCTGTTCTCTGGCGAGGAATCGGGTTATATCTATTCCAGAATCGGCAACCCAACCGTGCGCGAACTCGAGTTAAAACTCGCCAACCTCGAGAACGCCGCCGATGCCATCGCCTTCTCGAGCGGCATGGCGGCGATCAGCGCTTTGACCATGACGGTGCTTCAACCAGGCGATGAACTGATTTACATGGGTCCACTTTACGGCGGCACTGAAGGCTTTTTTCTGGACACCTTGGCGCGTTACGGCATTTCTATTCTCGAGGCTGAAAACACTTTGGAACTGGAAGCAAAACTCTCCAGCCGCACCAAAATGGTCTA
>JANLWR010000542.1:0-8033 GCA_031364625.1 Deinococcales bacterium
TTATTGTCTGGCAGGTCTTTGCTGACGGGAGTGCCGACAAGAATAGCTTCAAAAAGTTGCACAAAGGAAACATTGTCCTCTTGGGCGGCAAGTTGGGCGTGTTTGGTAATGCGGATTTCTTCGCGCAGAAGTGCATTATCAATGTTTTTCAACTCCCAGTCAAGAATTTCTGTTGTGGAAAAGTCAAAGGCTTTTTGCTGCACGGCATCCTCGAGTCCTTAAAAATTGTGTATCACAAACACTTTTAGATTTGGGTTTTGTAAAACTCGAATCACGAAAAAACCCAATCAATGCAACCTGATACGTTCGTCAAACACAAACCTTTCGGTCACAACATGCGTCACCAAACTCGAGAATTCTGGATGCGACGGATTTAACAGCACATTGCGTTCCGAAACTCGAGGAAAAATCACGCTTGGAACGCTTAAACCCACCGACGCTTGTTCTGTTAACCACGCGTCACCGATGGCTCGAGCACTTTGGGAGTATGGCATGTCAATCCAGTTTTCTGGAAGGTCGGAAAGATTCAGTTGTAAGACCGCATCGTCGGGAATCTCGAGAATCACAACCATTCTGGATTGCCTGAAACTGAGTTCATCGCAGTGTACAAGGGTTTCAAAGGCTGCCAGCGTTTGCGTGTCACTGGTGTAGACCATGTACTGCCCTGGGCTGTTCCAACGCGCACCGAACCGCCATGCGCCGTAACCGCTCATGGCACTTTCCCAAGCACTGTGTTTTTCGCCAGCGATTCGGTAAAGCTTCAACTGTATGCCCCATACTCAAGCCGACCCAAAAGATTTAAGACTTCTTCGTGCCAAACAGCAGAAACCGCACACTCGAGGGGCGTGCGTCCGTTCAGGGCGAATGAGGGTTGTAACAACCAGTGTTTGGCTTGGGCTTCGTTGCCGATAACAGCACTGGCACGCTCGAGAAGTGCCGCAACTTGGTACAAGGCATGACTCTCTTCAACATTGAGTGTTCCTGCCTCTTTACGGCGTCTCAATGTTGCGCTTGCCATGCCGAGAATTTGTCCAAACTGAGTTTCGGTCAGGTCAAAAAAAAGTTGCAATTGCGCAAAAACCCGAAAGCCCAGACCTTGCTCGAGTTTTTGCTCGAGTTGCGTAAGGCTGTTTGCTTTCAGTTTTAGGGTTTTTGCACCCAACACCGAAGTGTTAAGAACTCGTTTTGGAGTGTAGGTTTGCAACATAAAATCCTCCAAATCAAGAATAGTCTTCATTTGATTGATTTGCAAGTATCAAATGAACAAGCTCGAGGCTTTCTATTCTCGAAATGATACATGCCAACCCGTCACCCGTCGCTCGAGCAACGCAGCAAGGTTGTAAAAAATAATTCCCAAAAACGACGCAATGTTGATGGCAGCCCAAACGCTGTCAAAACTGGCTTGTCCCGTTTCGACCAGAATTCTGAATCCTAAACCAGAACCCGTCGAACCAAAAAATTCTGCGACAATAGCACCGATCAGTGCCAGGGTGGTGCTGATTTTCAGGGCGTTAAAAATGTAGGGCAACGCGTTTGGAATGCGTAAATCCATAAAAACCCGTCTTGGGTCTGCGGCGTAGGAGCGCATCAGGTCAATGGTTAAAGGATTCACCTCGAGCAACCCCCGAGCCGTATTGACCAAAACTGGAAAGAAAATCGTGATGGCGACGACTGCGGCTTTCGATCCCCACTCGAGTCCAGCGGCTTTCACAATCACGGGCGCGAGGGCAACAATCGGGATGCTCGAGAAAATGGTGGCGTAAGGCATCAAGCCCTTATTTAAGAATTGGTATCTCGAGACGAGAATTGCCACAATCACACCCAAACTTGCGCCGATGAGATACCCAACCCCAGCCTCGAGCAGCGTGGTTTGGGTATCGCGCCATAAGACTTGGCGTGACTCGAGAAATTTTTGAATCACGGCGGTTGGTGCTGGAATCTGCGCGACTGGAATTTGGAAGGCATGAATCAATGCCTCGACCAAGACCACGGCGACCACCGCCAGCAAAATTGCTGGAAGGAGTGAAATGATGGAAAGCACAAGGTTAAAACCAGTTTTATTTTTGGCTCGAGGAGCGCTGAGAAGGCTGACAACACCGCTCGAGACTCCGCCCACACCAAGAAGACCAACCAAAGCCAGAACGCAGCTTATAACCACGCTCAAGCCAGACCAGGCTTCGCTCGAGTTCCAGTGGCTAACGATCATCAGGATCATTCCAAGAAGTGAAATGAAAACGCCTGCAAAACCGAACCCCAAAACGTTTAGCGGTTTCGTTGCCACGGCGTCACCACCCGCTCGAGCCAACCGACAATGCTGACCAGCAAAATCCCCAAAACCGCGCTGCCGATCATGACCAGCCACAATCCCACGGCGTCGGAGGCTCGAGAGTTTTCGGACAGCATTTTGCCCAGACCCGCGCCTGAGATGGTGGCAGATTCGGAAATGATTGCACCGATTAAAGCCGCAGTGACTGAAACTTTAAATGCCGTGAACAAATACGGGATGCTCGAGGGAAAACGCAGTTTTGCGAACGTTTGAAGGCTACCCGCGTTGTAAGTTTTCATCAGATCAACTTGAATCGGGTCGGGCGAACGCAAGCCTTTGGAAACCCCGATGGCAATCGGGAAAAAAGCGATATACGCCGCGATAATGGCTTTTGGAATCCAACCTTCAACGCCGTACTGCCCAAGCAAAACCGCCAACATGGGGGCAATGGCAATGATTGGCACGGTTTGCGAGGCGACCAACCACGGCAGCAGGGCGCGTTCAAACGCTTTAGAAGCGACCAGCAACACTGCCAAACCAAGTCCGACGATTGAGGCGAGTGCCAAACCAGAAAGTGTCTCGAGTCCAGTGAAAAACGCGTTATAGGGCACACTGGTTTCTGAAGTTGGCGGAAAGTACAAACTACGGACACCTCTTAAAAGTTGCGCTGGTGCGGGAATAATCGGGCTACGCATGTCAAAGCTGCACTCGAGCGCGGTTTTACATTCCAACACTGCGCCGCGCTGCAAGGCTCGAGCGGCGGCAGGATAATTTGCCAGCAACATGATCGGGAAGTACAGGGCGATCAGCACCACGCCAACAATGAACATCGGGACAAAATGACTCGAGCGCATCATTCGTGAGCCTCGTAACCGTGACCGTGACGAAGAGATTCACGGATTTCGGTGGCGATCTCGAAAAAACGCGGGCTTTCTCGAGTGTCAAAATCGCGGGGCTGAGGCAAGTCAACATTGATGATTTTCTCAATTTTGCCTGGACGCGGGGTCATGACCACCACTCGAGTTGATAAGAATACAGCTTCGGGAATGCTGTGGGTCACAAAGATAATAGTTTTGCCTGTTTCTTTCCACAACCTTAACAGCTCGAGGTTCAAATTCTCGCGGGTGATCTCATCGAGAGCGCCAAACGGTTCGTCCATGAACAGCAACTGCGGCTCGAACGCCAATGCCCTGGCGATACTGACGCGTTGCTGCATTCCGCCCGAAAGTTGCCACGGAAAATTTTTGGAAAATTTCTCGAGTCCAACCAGCGCCAGCATTTTTTCGGCTCGAGCTTTACGGTCGCTAAGGTTGTAGCCCATGATCTCGAGCGGCAACATGACGTTGCCCATGACGGTGCGCCAATCGAACAGCGCTGGGGCTTGAAAGACATAACCGTAAGCCCTGGCTTCTCGAGCTTGTTGCGGGGTTTTTCCGCCAATGCCAATGCTGCCAGAACTGGGTTGAATCAAATCCGCCAACAACCTCAACAACGTGGTTTTGCCGCAACCGCTCGGACCAATCAGTGAGATAAATTCGCCCTGTCCAATCTCGAGGTTCGCATTTTTCAGGGCGACAGTTTCCAAAGCCTCGCCGTTGGGTGCTCGAGTTCGGTAAATCATGCTGACATCATTGACACTTACGAGCGGGGATATTGCATTCGTCACATTCAACCTCGAGAGTTATTTTACGGCTTCGTTAAAATGTTGGTTCGGCTGGCGAATCATAAACTTTTTAGGATCAATTTGTGAAAAACCAAACCGCTGGTACAACCCTTGTGCGTCATCGGTGGTGAGCAGCCATTTGACGGTTTGCAAACGTGGATGCTCGAGAATCGACTTAACAAAAAACTTGCCCAAACCCTGCCCACGGTGCGACTCGAGGATAAAAACATCCGCCAACCAAGCCGTGCGCGTGAAATCGGTGACGACTCGAGCGTAACCAATTTGAGAATCTGCTTCAAAAATCCCGAACGCCAACGAGTGCTGCATCGCGTATTTCACAACCTCGAGTGTCACACCCTCAGCCCAGGGGAGCTTGGTCAGAACGCTGTGAATCAACTCGAGGTCAAAACGGGTTTGATCTGTGCTGATGGTAAAATTATTGAATTCACTCAAAATTGAATCCTTCTTTGAGATGTCAGATAGGCACGTTTTAATCCAGCAGCCTCAAACGCGAAATCCAATAATTTGGATGACGTTTCTGATGCACCACAGCAACGACCCAAATAATTTCATGTCGAATGACATAGATAATGTTGTACGGAAATCGTCCTACAGCTATTTTTCGCGCCCCACCGGCACTGAATACTGCTGCCGACTCTGGAAACTCGAGAATCATCTCGAGGCGATTGGTCACAGCATTGGAAAAATCAATGCCCAAACCCAGTTCTGCCCCATCATAATGACCTTGAATTTCGATCAAGTCCAGAATTGCCGCTTCAAGGTATTCCTCACGATAGGGCGGATTTGACACGGGAAAGCATTTCCTCTCGAGAATAAGATTTCATTTCGCCACGTTCAAACGCAGCCATTCGACGGTCAGCCTCCGCAGCCCAAAGTTGCTCGAGTTCTGCATCCGTTGGGTTCTCGACACTCTCGATTAAGGTTTTAATCAATTCTGCTCGAGTGCTCAGTGGAAGTTTTAACACTTCTTGCTTTAATTCGATTTCACTCATGGACATATTATGCTCCGATTGAAATTAGATTTCAAAAATGTTGTGGCTTCCGACGTAAAAACTCACCCATGCTCGAGTCACCAACAAATTTCCCGTCGCGCACTTGCACTTGTCCGCGCACGGTCACAACGCTGGGTTTGCCTTCAATTTCCATGCCTTCAAAACCGTTGTAATCGTTATTCACAGTTTGGGTTTTTCTCGAGATCACGCCGCGATAATTTGGGTCGTAAATCACCAGGTCGGCGTCCGAACCCACCGAGATCGTACCTTTGCGCGGGAACAAACCAAACAGTTTTGCCGATTTCGTGCTGGCAGCATCCACAAAACGGTGAATATCCAAATTCCCTCGAGAAACGCCGTAGGTGTAAAGCACGTTTACGCGATCTTCAATGGCGGGAATACCGTTTGGAATTTTGGTAAAATCCCCGATTCCCAAAGCTTTTTGTTCGACATCAAACGGACAGTGATCCGTGCCAACCGTGTCAATAAAACCTTGCTCGAGCGCATCCCAGAGTGGTTTTTGGTTGCGCTTATAGCGCAGTGGCGGTGACATCACAAACTTTGCGCCCTCGTGGTTTGGACGCTCGGCATAGGTTTTGTCGAGCATAAAATGCGGCAGCACCGATTCGATGTAAATTGGCACACCTCGAGATTTTGCCGCCATTGCCACTTTTAGGGCAGGTTCGCAGGAAAGATGAACCACGTATCCCGTTGCGCCCGTCGTCTCGAGGAAGGTTGCAAAACGGTTCGTGCCTTCGGCTTCGACGCTTTCGGGTCTCGAGGCTTCGTGATATTCGGGACCAGTTTTGCCCTCAGATAACAGTTTGGCTTGCAACTGCCCGACCAATTCGGCGTTCTCGCAGTGCGCGGTCACAATCACACCGAGTTCTTTGGCAAGCGTCATGGTTTTAAACATTTCACCGTCGTCCACGCCAAAAAAGTTTTTGTACGATAAAAAAATCTTGAAGCTCGAGATTCCGTCTTTGACGATTTCACGCAGTTGTTTTTCGGTGTTGTCGTCAAACTTTGTGACCGACATGTGAAAACTGTAATCGCAAGCGCTGTGACCGTTTGCTTTGGACTTCCAAAGGTTGTACCCCTCGAGCGCATCCTCGGTGCGGTTGGGGCAGCACATTTCGATAAACGTGGTCGTGCCGCCAATGACTGCGGCTTTCGAGGCGGTTTCGTGGGTGTCCTTGGCAAAGGTCGCCATGAACGGCAAGTAGACGTGAACATGCGGGTCGATAAAGCCAGGAAATACAAACTTCCCAGTCGCATCGATCACTTCGGTATTGGCTGAAGTCTCGAGATTCGTTCCAATTCGGGTGATGGTCTCAAATTCCACAAAAATGTCCGCGACGTACCTCGAGTCTGCCGTGATGATCTCGCCGTTTTTAATCAGTAATGCCATACAAACCTCCCCAAATTGATATATACTTATTGATAGATACTCGAGGTGAAACATGGATACTGCAAAACTATTTCAGACAGGTCGTTCGCAAGCCGTCAGGTTGCCCAAAGCCTTCCGATTTGAAGGCGAAGAAGTATTCATTAAACGTGTTGGAAATGGGGTTTTATTGATCCCAAAATCAAAAGAACAACGGCTGGCGTTTTGGCAAGCTTGGTATGACAACCTCGCACCGCTTGACGAACCCATTGTACGCAACCAACCAGAAAAATCTGACGAACGAGATTGGGGCGAGCTGTGGCAATGAAGTTCATGCTTGACGCGAACATTTGCATTTACATCATGAACAAACGCCCAATTGGTGTTGCCGAAAAATTCGCAGAATTTGATTCCGACGAAATTGGAATCTCGAGCATCGTTGTTGGAGAATTGAGTTTTGGCGCGAACAAAAGCAACTCTGCTCGAACCAAACAAGTGCTTCAAGATTTTCTCGAGCCAATCACCCTGGTTGATTTTAATGTTCTTGCTGCCTACAAATACGGCGAGGTGCGGGCGGCACTCGAGCAAGCTGGAACTCCAATTGGACCTCATGATACGCAAATTGCTGCCCATGCCCTTCTGTTGAATGCAACGCTGGTGACGAATAACTTAAAGGAATTTAAGAAAGTAAAAGGTTTAAAGTTCGAGAATTGGTTTGGGTAATATTGAATCTGTAAGAGTTATTGCTGCCTTCCAGTTGCTTTGCGAAATTCATTTGGGAGAGAATTTAAGAAGCCGCCAGTAATAAAAATTCCTATTAATGCCTCAATTCCAACCAACCATCGTGTCCTTGATGAGATTGGCGATATATCGCCATAACCTATCGTTGTTATAGTTACAATGCTCAGGTATTGCATTCTTTCAAAATTTCCTCGTATTTTTGAAGGAAATCCTCGTTTTGCATTTCCAATTCCAATAATTAAATCACCGAAATCTTTACTTATGTCACGAAGAACCCATCTTAATTTACCAAATCTATTAGATAATATAGAGTTTAAAACTTTGTTTCCAGAATTAATAAATTTGTGATTTCTATCAAAAGGCATTAATTGTACAGAATATCTATTATTAAAATTATCTGAGATTTGTAATGTAAATTTATTACTTATTGAATAAAATGAATTTTTCTTGTTATTAAAACCATTCATATCAGCTAAGATACTTATTTTGTCTTTTTCAATATTTGTAACATAGTAGGAAGCATTCTTTTTATAAAATTTAACACCATCAAAAATTATATAATTTCCTTTTTTATCAACATTACAAGAAATTAAAATCTCTGGAAGACAAGTATTAACAAATAAAATATCATTTATTTCTTTATTCGCTAATTCTTGAACTAGATTCCAAGATTCATAATAATCTTTTTCATATTGAACAGTTGAATGATAAAATTCATATGGAAAAAGAGTATAAATCAATGCAAAAATAGGTATTGTCAAAATATAAACCGCGAGAAATACTCCACTTGGGATATTTCTTGTAAAGTTATAAATTATTTTTATATATTTCAACATATTTTATTTAAACCTTTCGAACTGAAATTCAACTCATTGACTTCCACCACTCGAGTTTGACTTCTGGCGCAAACAATGCCGAAACAACCCGTTCGGGTTTCAAGATTTGCAATTGCAAAAATTGTTC
>JANLWR010000649.1:0-1710 GCA_031364625.1 Deinococcales bacterium
GGGCGGTTTGCTCGGTGGGGGCGACAAAGACAAAGACGACGAGAAAAAAGCTTAAGTCTCAGACAACAAAAACCTCGAGCATCAGAATCTTGATGCTCGAGGTTTTGCATTTTGAAATTTTAAAACGTGACTTCTGGTACAGCCCTGTCACCTTCACTGGCTTCAAACATGCTCTTTTTGGTTTTGTTCATAGGACCCGCCAAGAACACACCAGGAATCGTGGTGATCGAGTTGTTGTACATCAGCACGGTGTCGTTGTAAAACTGTCTGGAATAGGCAACTTTACCCTCGAGATCTGAAAGTTCAGATTGCAGGTTTAAAAAGCTGGTGTCGGCTTTCAGTTCCGGGTAATTTTCGGCAACCGCAAAAACGGTGCGCAACGCACCAGACAGGGCGCTCGAGGCGGCGGCTTTTTCTTCGACGGTGTTGGCGGTTTGCAGCATTGATCTGGCTCTGGTGACGGTTTCAAACACGCCACTTTCGTGGGCGGCATAGCCTTTGACGGTGTTGACCAAGTTTGGCACAAGATCGCCACGCTTCTTGAGTTGCACGTCAATTTGCGACAGGGCATTTGCCACGCGGTTCTCGAGGCTGGTGATGTTGTTGAAAAAAGTGACGTAGGCAAGTCCTATCAAAACCGCGATTACCAAAATGATTACGATTACCATGTGTGCCTCCTGTGTGTCGCTGCGTCCTAAACTACAGTACGTTACCAGATCAATTTAAGTTCCTGCTTTACGAAGCGCCGTCTCCTCCACCGCCGCCGCTCGAGCCACCGCTTGAACCGCCTCCAAATCCTCCGCCCGAACCGCTCGAGATGTCGCTGAGAGCACTGTTGAGGTTGCCGAGGTTGCTGGCGATGTCAGAAAGGCTGTTGATGCTTTCCAGGGCGCTGACGGCATTGCCAAAGTTGTCAACGCCGCCACCACCCATCCAGTATGGCACTGGAACCCAACCCGGGTTGGTCTCAGCCATCCGTTTTACATTACCAATGTACTGCGTGGCGACGCCCAGCGCGGTGGCGTAAACAAAATGGTAATCCCAGAGTTTGAAATGCTCGGGCGGCGCGTTTTTGATTTGCGAAAAGTCGGATAAGAATTTTTTGTACGCCAGCCACTTACGGGCATTCAGAAGTTTGTCTGCATTCCATTTGGAGAGTACCGAACCCGCGACCGCCGTCAATATTCCGCAGCCAACACCAACCACGATCAAAGTTGCCGTGATTCCGGGTGAGAGGTTCAAAAAGAAAGCCGCCACCAAACAAACAAGTGCACCTATGACGCCCACAGCAATCGTCCAACCTTTTTGCGATTCGCTGCCCGCATCGAGAAGCTGTCCGTACTGTTGCTCGTAAGAATCTCGAGGCAGGGCGCTTAAGGTGCTTGCCAAGCTGGTGCTTTGTTGAAAATAAGTTTTGAGTTCGCTGGGGCTGAGAATGCCGTCACCACCATGTGCCGCCTCGATGATTTGCCACATCTCGGTTTCAAATGGGCTGAGGTTGCCTGTTGGGCGTTTCTCGAGTTTGAAATGCGTTTCGTCCCGAGCACCGATGCCAAACACGCCATTGTGATGCACGTTTAACAGGCTGAGATAACCTTTTCGCGTGAAATCAATTAATGTTGCGCTGATTGCTACCCCCAGTGCGTTCGATCCAGGATTGCCTTGGGTCAGCACATACGGCACGTAGCTGGGCGCAATGTCTTGGGCGGG
>JANLWR010000659.1:0-2150 GCA_031364625.1 Deinococcales bacterium
CTCGGCTCGAGCAACGGCACGATGATGGACGGGCAAAAACTCGACGTTCAAAAACCCACCGCCTGGGCGTACCGCAGCATTTTGCACGTTGGACCATTCTGGCTCAGGCTTGAATCACCCACCGCCGCCAGCGCCAAAAACGTGATTGGACTGGTCTTGAACGAAGACAAACTGACCATCGCACCAGGACAGGTCGGGGTCTTGCGCGTGACGGTCGGCAACATGGGACGCATCGTCGATCACTTTACGTTTTCTGCCGACGGCATCCCCGCAAGTTGGTTGCATGGTCCCGAAAACCCTGTTCAGCTCAACCCTGGCTCGCAAGCCCCAGTCGCACTGTCAATCGTTGTGCCGCGCTCGAGCGAAGCAAATAGCGGCACTCGAGCCGTGACGATTCGTGCCCACTCGAGAGAATTCCCTGAAGCCCTGGCAACCTCGAAGGTGGCACTCACCGTTTTGCCATTTGCCATGAGCAGCCTGAGTTTAAAACCCAACAAACGCACCGTCAGACGAAGCACCCAGTTTGTGGCAACCCTGAAAAATCAGGGCAACACCGCTCTGGATTACTACCTGCAAACCGAAGAGGAAGAACCCCGTCTAAAATTTCATTTCTCCGAACCCGTGGTGGCGCTCGAGCCAGGTCAGAGCCGCGATGTGATTTTAAAAACCACCGCACCCTTGAGGATTCTCGGCGCAGCCCAACAACGACCTTTCACCCTTTCGGCTCGAGCCAGCAACAGCCAAAAAAACCTGCCAGACAACACGCCAACCGAAAATAAAACGGGTTTAAACGCCAAAGAAATGCTGACTGGCGCCAAAGATGAAGCCGCCAAACGCGCTGGGGCAACGGTCGGCAACATAGCCGAACAAGCCATGAACGCCGTCGAAGACGCCGTGGTTTCCGGTAAAGGCATCGACCTTGGGCGAATCGCCAAAAATGCAGCCACCAGGGTTGGCAACGATGCCGCCGGAATGCAGCGCCAAGCCGCACAAAAAGCCTTTAAAGATGCCCAGGGTGGCGCCGCCAAAGCTGGCATGGGCATTCTGACCGGTGGCATCGGCAGAGCCTCGAGCAACGCCGTACCATTCCCAGAAGACCAAGCGGCGCTGCAGGGCGCAGACCCAATGCCAGTCAAAGCCCAACTGACCCACCTGGCACTCATGCCAATGTGGTTGCCGATGGTTATTTTGGCGCTGCTGGCATTCTTAATTTTCTGGCTCACCCGTCCGCCGACCATCACCACCTTCATTGCCAACACCGACAAGCCTTTCCTCGAGCAAGCCGTCAGTTTCAATTTTGAATCCAGCAGCAACAACCTCGAACTTCGTCGCAGCGACCAAACGGACATTATCAAAATCCCTGCGGGCAGCAAAACCTTCACGCTCGAGAAAGGTTTTAAAAGCCTGGAACCCGTCAAAATGACCTTGATTGCCAAAGGAAATTTTGGTAGCCGCGTCGAAAAAGAATTGCAATTGACACCCAAAGCCTTAAAACCCGAAGTGCTCGAGTTTACGGTCAGTCCACCAAGACTGATTAAAGGCACGCCAGTCACGATTCGTTGGAAAGTCAAGAATGCCGAGAAAGTCACGATAGAACCATTCGGGACGCAAGCGCTCGAGGGACGAATTACCGACAAACCAACTGTAAACCGGACTTACACCCTGGTCGCCGTCAACAAAAACGAACGCATCAGCATTCCGATTAAGCTTGGCGTCAACTATCAAAAACCAAAAATTACAGGCTTTAGCATCACACCAACCAAAGTGATTCGCGGCAAAGACCTGAAAATTACGGTTTACATCAAAGCCCCAAATTCGGTGGTCACCAATCTGGAGCCTTACGGCAAAGTCGATGAACAAGACATTGTTGAAATTGCCGCGCCAGAAGTGACCACCGATTACACCCTGAGCGCCGAAAACCCTGCCGGCAAAGACTCGCGCACGATTCGGGTCAAAGTGGTGGAACCCGTCGCAACCACACCAACAACACCAGATGTGCCAACGACACCGACCACACCAACAACACCAGATGTCCCCACAACTCCGACCACACCGACCACGCCAGATGTACCAACTACACCAACTACACCAACTACACCAACTACACCGACAACACCAACTACACCAACCACACCAGTCAAACCAGCCGC
>JANLWR010000664.1:0-3834 GCA_031364625.1 Deinococcales bacterium
CCTTGAACCAAGTGGATTCTTGAGCAGTTGCATCGATACAGGCAGCAAGTGCGCCGTTATTAACCCAGATCAGATCCGAAGCGTTTTGGGTGAGGATTTTAAAATTTGGATTTTTGGCTTTGGCATATTGACTGATTTTGCAAATCCAATTCACCATCTGAGTCTTTGATGCTGCGGTTGCACCCAAATTATTGTAGGCATTGACGTTATCTAGGTAAGCACCATCAAATCCTTGATTGATAACTTTATCGACGTAACCCAAGATAATTGTCTGCCATAGGCTGCTCGAGTAATCGACAAGATACTGTCCTGCATGGTTGGCGCTGGGAGCTGTAATCCAACTTGGGCTGCCAACTTTATTGCTGCTTGACCAGTAATACCGGTAATCTTCAGCCTCGCCAACCGAGACATACGCAAGAAGCTGTTTGTTGGCTTTGGTGTCTGTGACTTCGGTTCGGGTCCATTTGCCCGAGTTGCTGCCGTTGCTCGAGTAATCGACGACCGCCATTTGAAAACCGGAGGCTTTGATGTTTGCCAGGCGGTTGGTGTAGGCGTCCAATTGGATCGTCCAGGAGTTGAGGGCTGGAAGGTCAGCCCTGAGTGATAAAGCTGGCTCGTCGGGGATAAAGACTTCCAAATCTTCTGCTGGAGGCAGTGATGAACATGCAACCAAGGAAGAAAACCCAATTCCGAAAAGCAACCATTTGTTTCTAAAGAATTTATTCATTCGCCGTGCATGTTAGGGTGCTCAAATCTAATAACTTTGGCTAACATATGAGCCTAATGAAATCGATTGCAGCACTTGTGGGATGATGCTTCTAATTGTTCTCAATTCAAAGTGTTTCAGACGCATGATGAGCGATGATGAAAAATAATCTCGATCAGGACATCATTTTTATCATCCTAACAAACACCTCTAGATTCAAACTCGAGATTTTTGCGCTCAATTTCCTGAATCTAAAGGATAACAATTGACTTGCAGGGCGGTCGGCATCAAGTGTTCGACCACCTGATAGGCATGGAGTTCCAGGTCAACGATGCCGTTTTCAAGTCGTGAATGCACGTAAAAACCAGTCCCCAAGGGAACATAAATCCAGTGCTCAAATCGTTCTTCCAGAGGTAAAACGGTAATGTCATTGACCATACTGGGGGCACTGATGTCCAAGAGAATCAGGCGTGGTCTACCGCCAGAAAGTCCAAACTCGAGCGGGATTGCTTGACCGCTCAAACCCATGCCGAACAAATGCTCGCTAAAGGCTTGTCCTCGGGCACAAATCACCACGTCGTGGTCAAAAGCATGGAATTCCATGCCGGCTGGTTCGGGCTGCATACTGGCACGCACAAAACGCATGGCGCTGTCTTCAAATTCTAAACCGGTGCCAAAACGATCATTTTCGAGCACGGGCAATTCGTGCTCGAGGTTAACCGATTTTTGCAAGGTTCTGGGTTTTGTTGGATTTGAAATATTCCTGAGGTTTCTATGAAGTTCTTTGCTCAACCAATACTCGAGCGCCAGTCGTTGAATTGGGTCTGAAAGCTCGATCAATTCGTCCCAGTCTGTTGTTTCAAGCGCACCCGAACGATGAAAGGCGGCTTGCAACGGTTCGTTGATGCTTTCAAAATAGCGTGCCGCGCGTTGATGCGTGCGTACCCGAAAGCCAGGTTTATTTGAGGTGTAAATCAGTCGTCTAACGCTTTCAAAACTGACATACCAGGCATCGGCAAACCGCAACCAACCGCTGCGCTCGAGTTCATCGAGATAAGGTTCTGCAACCAGTGCCTGAATCAATCCATCCGAAATCGATCCTGGTTGAATACTCAGTCGCTCGAGTGCCAGTCGGGCTTCGTAACGAAGATCACGGGCTTCGAGCTGAATTTTAGAGGCGATTTTGTTGTAAGGCTGTTGCCCTTGCGCACTGCTTTGCGTACCGGCAAGAAGGTATTGCAAATGGGTTGGATTGCCTTGGGTTTCGAGATAATACTGTGCAGCTTGCGAAAAATTTGTATGAGACAGCGGTCCGTTTCGGGCGTCAACCCACGAGAGCGGTTTGAGATCAAAATAAATCAGTCTCGTTTCGCTCAGGCGCTCCTCGAGTTCCAGAATCAGCCGTGGCAATTCTCCGAAGGTACTTAAGGACACGACGACCACACCCTCAATATGCTCAACAATGTTCTCGAGCGCATTTTGGGCAAAGGGTTGTTTGAGGAACTTTAATGACCGAGAAGGACCGGTCAGTCCTTCAACAAAACTCAAATTTAAGTTTCGAGCCAATTCTCGAACCACATTCGTCGTATCAAATCCTGGCAATCCGCTGAGCACCAAAACACTCGAGTTTTGAACTTGAGCCGCCAGGGTTGCAATCAATTTTTCACGTCCCCAGGTGGCTTGAACCGGATCAATCAGGCTTCGGCGGCGGGCTGCCAACCATTGTTCAAACGCAGTCGAAATTTGATCCAGACCGCGTTCTAAACCCTCCATTGGTTGAACGCCTGTGTTGCGTGTTTCGGTATTGCGTTTTCCTGGCTCGAGGACAATCCCCTCAGGCAATTTGAGCGGGTTTTGTCCACGCGGAAAGGCTTGAATCCCCAAAGGTTTTAATTTGAGGCGCAGGTCATGCAATTCGACCCTAAGATTTGAAGTTGCATCCAGTCGATCCCAGATCAAATCGGCTAAGGTATCACGGCTGGTCGCCCCCTCGAGTGCAAGGTAATACAGCAGTGCTAGACTTTTTTTTCGGATTGGAACGGCTTGATTTTCAAACTCGAGTTGCGCCGTTCCCCAGAGTGGCAACTTCAATGTTTGATTGGTTTGGTTGCTCAAGAATCACACTCCTGTAGGCTTGATTTGGTTAGGTTGATTTGGTCGCCAAGAGTTGGCGTTGAAGATTTTGAGCCATGTGGTTAAAGCGTCTCGTAGAAAAATATGTGCTATTTGAGTGCGCACTTGCATTGGCTCGATTAAACATTTGCTCAAGGCTTGTAGTTTACAGTGCCTTGCACCATGTTTCACGCGAATGGTTGAACGATGGCTTCTGAAGGCAGTTGTAAGGGACAGCGACCAAGCCCGAAGCGATCCCGCCCGTTAGCGACCATGCCCGTTAGCGACCATGCCCGTTAGGTGCATTTTATGGTCAAGAAGGTGCGCGTTTATGGTCAAGACAAGTGCGTCTTGGAAGTAAGAAGGTGATTGTTTTCGATCAAGACAGTTACGTTTTGGGACAGGTGCAAATACTCAAGGTCTAGTCGAGCGCCAACTAAGATTCGAGGGCTGTAGGACTAAAACTTACAACCCAATCTCGAGATTTTTTAGAGGCTCATTTTAGGTTTCGTTCATTCATTCTGAACGCAGTTCCAACTTAGGGTAGGTAAAGTAGAATATAGTATTGCATAAAGTGAGAGTTGGGTTAGTCCATCCTTATTGCATTACTTCACAGCTTTACAGCAATTTGGAGTTTGCACTAAAGTCCGTCGAGCACAATTGTTTCGGGAAAAGCCCTCATGAGAATGTCAAATGTGAAGGACTACCATTGGTTTAACGATGAGTGTTAAATGAAAATAAATAGAGAATGATAGAGGTTATTATTTCTCCGACCGATTGGTAAAAAAGCCCTGAATAACGGCAAATACCAGCTTAACGCTGTATTAATACGCAACTTTGTACAATCTTCCTAGAACTTGAACCGTTTGGGGGAACACTCAAGTTAATGCGAGCTGCACAGGTTCAACCTGAATGCTAAACACCCCTGCAACGATGAAAGGGATGTTGATGCAATCTTGGTTGGAATTTTTTACCGTCTTTTTTGCTCATGGCAGCCCCCGCGCCTTGGCTCATCT
>JANLWR010000671.1:0-3025 GCA_031364625.1 Deinococcales bacterium
ACTCCAAAAGCACTCGCCTCCGCCAAAAAACGACTCGCCTGAACAGGACGACTGGCGGCTCGAGCGCTGTTCGCGGCGCGTTGCAGCAAATCGATGGCTGTTTCGGCTGGCAGCTCTGCCAGAGCCACCAGGTTCGCTGCCGCCTCAACATCGTTGGTTTCAAGAATCTCGAGGGCGCGACGGGCAAGTTGACGGCGCGACTCGGCTTCTAAATTGCTCAGCCCAAGTTCTCGGTACAACGGATGGACAAATTCGCCAAACCTTAAAATTCCGTGTCCCTCGAGTTGGGTCTGTAAAACCTGCAATTGTTTTGGGCTGACCGCCAAAACACCTGCCAGCACGGTCTTTGGTGCTTGAAAGCCAAGAATCGCTTTGACCCCAATCAAGCGCTCGAGGTCTGGGTTTTGACTGGCACTTTGCAAAACCCGTTCGATCAAAGCCTCGACGGTCACAGGCACAATCTCGCGCTCTGGGTCACGCCAACGCCAGCGTTTGCCGTCATTGTACAAAAAACCTTGACGGGACAAAAAACGAAAATACTCGAGCGTAAACAGCGGATTGCCCAGCGCCCGTAAAAACACCCAATCGAGCGCCTCGGGCGGCAATGGTGCCGCAATTTCGACGGTCAGCAATTGGGCGGTCTGTGAACGATTTAAAGGCTCGAGCCTGATCGTTTCAAATGGTGGCAGGGGTTTGGTGCGGCTGGTCACCAACAAGCCCACGCCAGGTAAATGCAAGACTTTTTGTGCCAAAGCCAAAATCAATTCAGTCCGTTCGACACTGGCTTCATGAAGGTCTTCGACGTGAAGCACAAACGGGCTGAGTTTGTCCAAGAAGCTGCCAAACAAGTCAAGTTGCTGCGCTTTTGAGAGTGTTTCCCCGCCCTCGAGTTGTTCCAGCAAGGCACTCGCCCAAGCTGGGATTTGCTCCGGTCGCGGTAAAACTTGCAACATGTCACGCAAGCTTTGGCTGGCATGAACCTGAGCACTCACCAGGGGGGTGTGTTCCAACAAATGCTTGACCGTAAAGGTTTTACCAATGCCAGGGTCGCCCCAAAAGGCAACCGCCAAACCAGGACGAAACGAATTCAAACCCGTCAGCCGTTTGGCAACAAGCTCGAGCGGATCGTTAATGGCGGCAGCGGGTGATGACATTCTGCTTTTAGAATAACGCAGTTCGATGAAACCTTTAGATTTGCCCTTCAAAGTGTCAGAATGAGCTATGCAAGTTTTGGTCTTGAATTGTGGCAGCTCGAGTTTCAAATACGCAATTTTCGAGACTTCGACCCAAGAAGCAATCGTTAAAGGTCTGGTCGAACGGATTGGTTCGAGCGACGCCACTTTAAAACGCGGCAAACTCGAGCCTGTCAGCATTGACGCGCCCGACCACACGGCAGCCATTGCGGCGGTGGCGGAACTCGAGGATTTGGGTCAGGTGCAAGCCGTGGGACACCGCGTGGTGCATGGCGGCGAGGCATTCACCAAGCCTGTTTTGATCTCAACTGCTGTGATGCTGGCGCTCGAGGCAAACGCGCACTTTGCGCCGTTACACAACCCGCCGAACATCGCTGGCATTCGGGCGGCACAACTGGCGTTGCCTGGTTTGCCCAACGTGGCAGTGTTTGACACGGGTTTTCATGCCACGCTGCCCGCCAAAGCTTTCTTGTACGCGATTCCCAAAGAATTGTACGAGCAAGATAAAATTCGGCGTTACGGTTTTCATGGCACAAGCCACCAATATGTGGCATCCAAAGCCGCCACAATCCTCGAGAAGCCACTCGAGAGCCTCAAATTGGTTTCGTTACACCTTGGTAACGGTGCGAGCGCCTGCGCGATCCTGCACGGTCAAAGCGTGGATACCAGCATGGGATTCACACCACTCGAGGGTCTGGTCATGGGAACGCGCAGTGGCGACCTGGATGCGGGTGTGGTGCTCGAGTTGGCAAAACGCAATGGCATTCCCCAAACCCTCGAGTTGCTCAATAAAAATTCTGGAATGCAAGGACTTTCGGGCTTTAGCGACCTGCGTGACGTTCACGCCAAAGCTGAAGCTGGAGACATTTGGGCAGAACACGCCCTGGCGATTTTTGCCTACCGCGTCCAAAAAACCATTGGCGCTTACACCGCCGCCATGAACGGGCTGGACGCCGTTATTTTTACGGCAGGCATTGGCGAAAATGACTTTAAAATGCGAGCCAGAATTTTAACCAACATGTCGTTTCTGGGACTCGAGCTTGACGAAAACGCCAACGCCCAAAACGCCATAATCATCTCGAGCAAAAACTCTCGAGCCAAAGCCTTGGTGATTGCGACCAATGAAGAATGGGCAATCGCGGACGCCACCTCAAAACTGATTACGGGTTAACAGGAGGCAATCATGGAATTTGAGATTGAACACGCGATAAACATTCTGAACCGCACACCGAAGGTCTTAAAAACCATGCTCTTTGAACTGCCTTCAGCATTTGTGGAAAACAACGAAGGCGAGAACACCTGGAGTCCATTCGATGTCGTCGGACACCTGATTGCCGGCGAGCAAGTCAACTGGATTCCACGCGCCAAAATGATCCTCGAGTTTGGAATGGATAAACCTTTCGAGCCATTTGACCGTTTTGCGCAATTTGAGATGAGCAAAGGCAAAACCATAGAAGCGTTGCTCGAGAAATTTGAGATGTTACGGCAGCAAAATGTTACGACTTTAAAAGAACTTCAACTCAGCGCCCAAGACCTCGAGAGACAAGGCAATCACCCAGAATTTGGCGGCATCAGCCTGGCGCAACTGCTCGCCACCTGGGTCGCGCACGACCTGGATCACATCGTGCAAATCTCGAGGGTGATGGCAAAAAATTACCGAGACGCCGTTGGACCTTGGCGAGCATACTTGTCAGTTTTGAGATAAAGATTTGAACGCAATAGTTCGGAATGTTTTTGCTAATTCGCGTCCACCACGTATTTTGAATTTGTAGGGGCGCTGCGACCATGCCCGTGAGCGATTCCGCCCGAAGCGCCCAAGCCCGTTAGCGCGA
>JANLWR010000678.1:0-1785 GCA_031364625.1 Deinococcales bacterium
CCTCCAAAACCCAAAACCTACGAAATCCTTGGAAATCAACTGCACTGCCAAATCTGTCAACACGACGAATTCTGGCAACAAGAAGCCCAACTGAACACCGCAATGGCAACGTTATTCAACCTTGACTGGACCAATAAATCTGCCAACTGCTTAATCTGCGATAAGTGCGGCTACATCCACTGGTTTCTACCAAAATAACACCGCAACTCGAGCCAAACATCACGCTCGAGAAACTCAGATTAGGTGTTGCACTTTCAATATTTTCGTGTTACATTTCTCGAGCGCTTGCAGTGCATACCGTATTCGGAAGTAGCTCAGCGGTAGAGCGTTCGACTGTTAATCGAATGGTCGTAGGTTCGATCCCTACCTTCCGAGCCAAGCAAAAACCCCGTGATAAACGGGGTTTTTTCATTTCTCGAGGGTTTACAACCGTCATTAACAACTCGAGCCGTTTTGATACGCCCAAATTAACCTGTCATCAGCAAAAGGGAATAAGCTCGAGCAGGAGGTTATTCATGGGACAAAAACTGATCGGAAAAGTCGCAGTGATTACCGGAGCAAGCGCAGGCATTGGCAAAGCCTGTGCCGAAGCGTTCGCGGCTGAGGGCGCAAAACTGGTGCTGGTCGCAAGGCGCAAAACACGACTGGATGAAATGGTCAAAACCATTCGAGACGCGGGCGGTCAAGCCGTCGCCGTCGAAGGTGACGTGCGCGAAGAACAAACCGCCATCGACGCCTTCACCGCCGCTCGAGATTTCTTTGGTCAAGTGGATATTTTAATCAACAACGCAGGCGTCGGAAATTACAAAAACCTGGTGGACACCAGCAGCGAGGAATACGACGAGATGATGGACTCGAACGTCAAATCGACATTCCTCTTCACCCGTCATCTTGTGCCAAGCATGATCGCCCAACAATCTGGCACGGTCATCATGATCTCGAGCATGGCAGGCATTTACGGCTTTGCGGGCGAAGCCGTGTACTGCGCCACCAAATTCGCCCAGGTTGGCTTTGCCCAGGCGCTGGACAAAGAACTTCGACCTTACGGCATAAAAGTTGGTGTGATCTGCCCAGGAGGTGTCAAAACCGAATTTGCAATCGGCAAAGGGCGCACCGAAGACGGCGTGGCAGCCTCCATGATGCTCGAGCCTGAAGATGTGGCAGCCGCGACCTTGCTGGCGTGTACGCAATCGAACAACTCGAGGATTATTGAAATTCAGATGCGGACGATGGCTGAAACATTGACTTGATTTGATTTTGTGCAATAAAAACCCCGTGATAAGCGGGGTTTTTTGATTTCTCGAGTTTTGGATTTTTTACCACTCGAGAACGTGATATTCAGAAAACGTTAAGCCGTCCTCGTCGGGTTGCGTATCGTCAAACTCGAGATCGGGATGACGTGAGAATTCGCAAAAATTACAATCTGGTTCTTCAAACCAATCATCCACGCTCGAGTCTTCAGAAGTCTCAAAGAGTTCTGTAACTGGTGTTAACAACATAAAAACACCCCATACGTTCCTCGAGCTTTTAAAACTCGAGTCAAGACACTACAGCGATAGCCGTGTGTCTCAAGCGTTTGGAGCGCAAGTAGCTTGTATTTGTGGTCGTGCTTTTTGTGGTGAGGCTAATGATGGAAGATTTATAAATTGCTTTGCAGCAACTTTATAGACTACGACCCAAACAATCACCAAGCAATTTCTACTTTGAGTTTTAATTATTCCGTGTAGCAGGTCTTTAGCTTTGTTGACAAGAATTGAAACAAGGAAATCTAGCTCACTTATTGTC
>JANLWR010000682.1:0-3179 GCA_031364625.1 Deinococcales bacterium
CCTCCAAAAACCTGAATTATTTTTCGCAGTTGTGCTTATAAAGCTGATCAAGTCCAACTTGTTGCTGGTTGATTTCAATGGTTTGGTCTGCTTTCGGTAAGCCTGTTAAGCTTTTGGGAAAACGGCTGACCAACTTGCAAGCCTCGAGCCGCAAAGCCGTGGTGTCGTCGTGAATTCGGTGCTCTTTGTTGCTTTGTTTTAAATCCCAGACAATGATCTGACCGTTTTTGTCTCCAGATGCCAGGAGGTTGCCCATTGGCGAAAAGGCGAGACTGTGAACCAAGGCGTAATGCGCCTGAAGCGTCAGAGCAACTGGACGTTTGGGTGAAGTTTTGGTCGCACCGAGGGTACGAACAGCTATCGAACCATCAGCATGACCAGAGGAAAGCTTCTGCCCCAGTTGGTCGGTGGTCAGGCTGGTGATTTCACCGTCGTCTGGAAAAATCATGCTTTTATTTCTGGAGACGCATTGATCGTTTACGATGTCGGTCAGCAGACTGAATGTTTTGCTGGGTGGAGATTGGTCGGTTATATTTTGGGGTTTGGTGCTGTTGACGTAACCAATGGTCACTCGTAGCCCCTCAGGATTGAAGTTGATATTCCAAATTTTTTGCGTTTTATCGGTAAATTCCAATTCAGGTTTTGTTGAAAGAGGTGATAGATCAGTTTTATTGATTGCCACACAGGAAGTCTCTTTCACCAATGAAACCAATTTCAAATCGCCAGAACCAAAAGCCAGCGATTGAACTGGGCGCGATGTGTAACGCAAAACTTTTTGTTGACAGGTGCTGGTCTCCCAAAGAATTACTGACCCGTCGTTGCCTCCAGAAGCAAGTTCTTGACCCGTGTGACCAAAGGCAATGGCTCGAACATAAGCCTGAGGGTCTTTATTTTTCTTTCCAATACATTGCCGTTCGCCCTGTAGATTCCAAATTCCAATATTGCCGTTTAGACCACCAGCCGCCAACAACGTTCCCGTCGGATTAAACGTAACGGTGTCTATTTCGTTTCCCAAACCGTTTTCAACTTGTTTGATGACCAACTTCAGCTTTGGCGGATTGGTTGACATATCCCAAAGAATGATCTGCCCATCAACACTGGCAGAAGCCAAGAGTGTTCCATCTGGGCTAAACGCCAAACTCGAGACTTTTTTGGCATGGGCGTGCAATCGGAATAATACATGGGGGTCTATGCTCTGAAGAATATTTTTTAAACGATCTCTGGTGAAATCGGTGTCAGAAATGTTGTTTGCCTCGAGCGTCAGCAGTAAAGCATGGTCCAACTGATCTTGCGTTAGACTCCGCGCTTGTTCGAGCACCACTCGAGCGTTGGATTGAGCTGTTGTTTGGGTGGTAATGTTCTTGATCACAAACCAGGCAATGCCGATGCCCAAAAGTGCCACGGCTGCCGTGCCGTATCGCAACCACCGTGCTTGCCGTCGTTCGCGGTTTATGCGTTCCCGATCTTGAATGGCTTGGTCACGCGCCGTCCGGCTTCGCTCGAGCAATTTCTCTTCCGCAGCAGTGGTTTGACGCATTCCGGTCTTGCCCAGTTCAACCAATGAAAGATCGTACTCGTCCAACAAGCCAGGTTCGCTGGTGTTGGGGTCTTGATTCTTGATGCGATTCTCGAGGATTCGTCTGGCGCGTTGCCCTGGTCGTTGCGAGCTTTGAAATTGTTCTCGCACCAGTGGCGCAAGCGTGTCATGGGCTAGGCGTCTGGTGTCTGGGAGATTCTGTCCCTCGCTGGAACCGTCAACGATCAGGTACAGGTCTTTGGTTTTTTGTAAAATATCGACCATGTCTTGACGGTGTGCGTAAGCGCTTTTGATCTCGCTCAAGAGGTGCTCTTCAGCCGTGCCCAGCGCTGTGGTGTGAAACGCCAAGAGGTCGAGCGCCAGTCCAGAGGTCATGATCTCAGTACGCCAAGTCTCGAGGATCAGGAGTTGCTGATCCAGAAAACCCTTGAGGTGCGCATAATCTTTCTCGAGCGATTCGTAGAGGGCAGTGTCGAAGCAGGGTGCGGATGGACTGCGCCCTGTGGCAACCTCCCACATTTTACTTAACAGAATTTGCAGTGTCGGTGCGATGGGCGAATCCCGATCCTCGAGGTCGCTGGCGATGCGTTGAGGCAGTTCATCTTCGATGCTCAGGTGAAAGTGCTGTTGCAAGCGTTCGGAACGCGCTGGTCCATTGACCACTTCGATCACACCGTCGCCCGAGAGTGGTTGAAGGAAGACTTTGACCGATGACAGTTTGTGTTCAGTCAGCGCGGTTTCGATTTCGGGCAGGTATTCTTTGCGAAACCCGAGGATCAGCTTGACGGGTTTGGCGGCGTTTTGGATTGCCACCAGTCGCTCGAGCAGGGCATTCAATTCTTGCTTGACACTGTTTTCGCTGGGTGCGCGGGTAAAAACTTCCTCGAGTTGATCGAGAATCACCACAAGAGGTTTCTCGGATGTAACCTCGAGCGCTGTGTTGAGCGTCTCCAGTGCGCCCAAGCTTTGCTCACGGCGAACGTAACGCACTTCAAAATCAGCCTCGAGCCTGGGGGTCAGTCCCGCAGCCAGCAGGCTGGACTTACCGACTCCCGTTTGACCGTACAGCAGAATGATCGAATTGCTGTCTGGGTTGGTGACCTGATCGTACAGAGACCGAATCTCAAGACTTCGCCCGAAGAAGACCTCGGCGTGTGCTGATTCAAACCAATTGAGGTTTCGGTACGGACTGGCAGGGAACGCTCGAGGTTTGATTGGCGGGACACCGAACAGTGGATCGTTGATCGTGTCGTTCAGCCTCCAACTACGGACTTGTCCCTGCGGCTCGAGCGACCACGGAAACCGATTCTCGGCTTGTGTCGCGCCTGGTCGGTACAGTTGACGCGTTTGTTCGCCTCGGGCGGCGCGTACCTGCCCTTGAGCCTCTGTAAAGGCAGTCTGGAGGCTTGCGCCAGTCATCAGGCTTTGATAAAAGTGTTGGGCAAACTCGAGCGCCACCTGGTCATCTATCGCGCTTAACGTCGCAATCACGGTGGGAACACCGGCATTGCGCAAAGCCTGAACTTGTCCACTGGTCGAGCAGGCATTTAAAAACACCAGTTGCAAACTGTTTTGTTTTTCTGCGCTCAGAAATTCGGCTAGACCACCGGCGTTAACATCCTGACTTTGGGCGCCTCCGTCC
>JANLWR010000973.1:0-2484 GCA_031364625.1 Deinococcales bacterium
ATTTTTTCGTAGGGGCGCTGCTTGCTGCGCCTACCAGAATACGGTAATTTCTGTAAAAACAGACAAAATTCGGACTTTGCGGTTGCCCTGTCGAGCATCCCCAACCCCTTCACAACGCTGTACCTACTCGAGTAACATACAACTGTGGAAGCACACCTGCACCTGCAAGCCTTGGGCTTAACCGAATACGAAGCTCGAGCCTACACGGCACTGCTGGCTTTGGGACGGGCGCAACCCGCGAAAATCGCACGAAATTCTAAAATACCAAGACCAAAAGTTTACGAAACCTTGGAACGCCTGGAGGCTCGAGGGCTAGCCACGCGAACCCAACTTTCACCGCTCGAATACGCGCCGCTTTCGGCGCGGGAATACATCGACCGGGCGCAACGCGATTTTGACACGCGAATTGAAGGACTCGAGCGCTCCTTGGCGCGGTTAACGCCCGAACCTGTTCCTGAAGCCGTGTACCCACTTCGCGGTGAGGCTGCCGTTTTAAGCTTGATTGAGGACATCATGCTCAATGCTCGGCGCAGCATTCATGTGGCAGGCGAATCTGCGCGTTTGGAAAAATTTGTTGAGAGGGTGGGGCGTGGCGTTGTGGTCACACGTTCAAGTCTCGAGAACCTGCCAGCCATTGCCGCCAAAGGGCAACATCCGCTCCTTATCGCTCGAGACGGCGAGGCGGCGGTGGTGGCGCACATGGTCAGTGGGGGAGAGGAAGAACCGCACGGGGTTCATACGCATAATCCGGTGATCGTGCGGCTGGTCGAGGGTTATGTTGCGCTGGCGGAACAACACACAAAATCTGGCAAGTCGTAACAAGTAAACTCGAGCGTTAAGGCGTTTTTGCTTTCGGCACAAAGCCTGCCAGCAACCTCGCGCCGCCAAAGCCTGCGATCAAACCGACCGCGCCGCCAGCGATGATGTTGCGAAATGCCACCGCCAATTCGCCCAGATTTAAAAACGTTTCTTTGGGCAGGGTCGCCAAGCCGTAAGCGGCTGCCCACAGCAATGCCAAACCGAGCACCGCCCCAATCAGCACGCGGCGCAGGGCAATATCACCTTTATAAATACTTTGAAACAGAGCGCTGCCCAGAATAGAACTGATCAACGTAATCAGCAGCGCCAACCACGGGACGAACAAATGAAAGCTGCGAACTCGAGGGGTGTTCAGTAAGCCAAAGCTCAAGGTTTGGGTTTGGGAAGTCAAACCGCGAAAGATAAAACTGCTCGAGGATTTACCTTTCGCCACGATCACCGTTTCTGGGTTGAGGCTGCCCCCAGGCGATAAACTCGGGGTGATGTCAAGCTCGAGATCGGTTTTGACCGGCACGCCTGCTTTATTGACCAATTCGACCTTGATGCTGACCGCCTCACCCAATTGCGGATGCTCTGGACGAACAAGAAGACGCAGATCGTCAATTGCCGCACGGTACTCGAGTGCGACCACATCGGCATTCTCGAGCACCCGCACCAGATTTCTGGGTTCGACCACCACCAGTTTGTAATCAAATTTCCCTGGAATCAAACTTGGTGGCGGCACGCGCACCCGCACTTCGCTTTCTCTGCCTAAAACACCACCGGAACCTCGAAACGTTGATTGGCAAACAAGCCCGCAATAACTTTGCCATCGGGAACGCCGCTGGCATTTTCGGCGGCTACCCCAGGGCAAAGTTTTGCATCAGCCAGCACTTGTGCCACGCAACCCCAATCCACCAGCCGTACCAAAACCTCGTAAGGCGAGTTGGTATCAATCGGTTCGCGCTGCTCCCAGGGCAGTGAATCGGGTTGAATCACCGCCATCAGAAACGGCTTTTCGATGGTGGCTCGAGCGCTAGATTGAACTGGCGCGGGTTTCACTGGCAATTGAACCGCGCTGCCAAAACCGTATTCTGGACTGGCTCTTAAATTGATGCCAGCTTGAGAATTGGCATTGCTTGGCACTTTGATCAACACCGACCCGCAGCGTTCGTTCTCGAGAATCGTGACCTCGGCAATCTGTTTGTTCCCAAGGTACAAAGGCACGGTGGTTTCTGGCGCACCAATTACAGAATGCCCTGGTTCGGCGCGGCACAGTGTCACCGACTGCGCCGTGTTGGTGGCAAACGGCGTGATCGAAGTTTCAAATTTGAATTGCGGCACACCAGGTTCGTTGGTGGCAGCCGAAACGACAGTCCCCTGAGCAAAGGCTGGAACTTGCAAGCTCAACCAAAAAATGATCAATAACAGCTTCATGCGCCCCTCCAAAATGAAAGTGTGTTGGCATGTGCAGGCTCGAGTATCGGTTCAATTTTAGAACACCAATTCTGGAATTGATGATATTGAAGCTCGAGAATAAAGATTTCTTCGACTTGCTCACGATGAGCTTAGGTGAGGGTGCTACCTTGAGTTGTTCCAACGAGGAGAAAATATGTTCAAGAAAACCTTGGGATTCATGGTTTTCACTGTCTCGTTCGTTCTTACGGCTTGTACATCTGTACCGCC
>JANLWR010000722.1:0-13287 GCA_031364625.1 Deinococcales bacterium
GCACGGTATGAAACAAATTCACACTGTAAACCGGTCCCAGCACCGAAACCGAAAAATCGGGCAACGCCCGTAAAGTGTCGCTGTGCTCGAGAAATTCAAAGACCGAAATGTTGGCTAAATCAACGCGACCCTCGAGCAGCGCCGCATTGATTTCGGTTGGCACGCCACGCATAAACTCGACTGGAAAACCCGTTAACGCAGGCTCGAGATGATGCAGCAACGGGGCGACGTTGGTGTATTTGATGATGCCAAGGCGGGTCACGATAAGGGTATTGTAATGCGTTTGTCGAGTCCAGGTGTCCTTTGAGAGCAGTTGATGGTATTCGTAAAAGCTCGAGATCAAATCTGCATTTGTCATTTCTTGGATTCGTCCAGGAGTAAACTACTTTCATGACCCAATACCGCACACTTGGACGATCTGGCTTAAGAGTCTCGCCCATCGCGCTCGGCACAATGCAGTTTGGTTGGACGAGCGACGAAACAATGAGCCAAACCATCATGGATGCTTACGTGGCGCATGGTGGCAATTTTATTGACACCGCCGACATTTACTCGTTCTGGGCGGGCAACAACAACCCTGGCGGGGTCAGCGAGGAAATCATTGGGCGCTGGATCAAAGCCCGTAACAACCGCGATCAATTGATTGTTGCCACCAAAGTTCGTGGTCCAATGGGCGTCAACGGCGCTGAGGGGCGCGGCAGCATCCATCAACGCGAGGGACTCTCGAGAAAATGGATTTTACGCGCCTGCGAGGACAGCCTAAAACGTTTGCAAGTCGATCATATTGACCTGTACCAAGTGCATTGGGTGGACTCGAGCACCCAGATTGAAGAGACACTTTCGGCTTTGACCGATCTGGTGCGCAAGGGTTACGTGCGTTACATCGGTTGCTCGAACTTTAGCGCCTGGCGTTTGATGCAGGCGCTGTGGGTTTCGGACAAGCACGGTTTTGAAAAATTTGTCAGCATCCAACCCGAGTACAACCTGGCGCAACCCGTCCGCGCCAACTTCGAGCGTGAACTGGCTCGTGTGGCGCCCGAGTACGGCATTGGCGTGATCCCGTACAGCCCACTTGCCGCCGGTTTTTTCACGGGCAAGTACCGCCGTGGTCAACCGCTGCCCGACAGCGTTCGCGCCAGTGGCATCGGCGCTAGCCGCATGAACGATCAAAATTTGGATACCGTCGAAAAGTTACTCGAGATTGCGGCGCGGCATGGCAGCACCGCCACCCGCGTCTGCCTGGCTTGGATGATGGCGCAACCGTTCATGACCGCGCCAATTGTTGGCGCGAACAACACCACGCAACTCGAGGATTCGATGGGTGCGGTGGATTTGGTGCTCTCGAGCGAGGAGTTAACTGAAATTTCCACGGTTTCCGATTGGACACGGGCGCGTACCGAACTCGAGCAGTAAATCAGTAGAACAATTCGCTTACTGCAAATGTCCAGCCTGGAACGGCAGGTTCGGCGTTTGCGGTTTCTTTTCGTTTGAAAACAGTCGGCGTATACGGCATGTCAGCTCGGTAACTGCGAACCACTTCTTCACCAAGTAAATCGACATCCCAGACCACCAATGTACCGCAAGCAAAATAATCGGCACGTTTTTGAGCCATTGCCCGTTCCGCCCGATCTCCGTAATCATTTTCGCTTCGGACTTCAACCGCAAAAACGGGTGCACCCTCTAGAAAACGCATTCCGCTCGGTTGACCCATAAAAAAGCTGGCATCAGGACTGAAAGATTCACGGTGCGGTAAATGCACGGCAAAGCCAACATTGTCGGTATACGCCCGTCCAGATTGGGTTTTGCGTTCAAACATCAAAAGTGAGGCAAAAATGCTTCCCGCACCTCGATTTGGCATGTCCCCAGTTGGGGGCACAATGACAAGTTCTCCTTGTACCAACTCAGCTTTACCTGAAAAAGCATACAAATCATGAATTGTCGCTCGAGTGGCTGTTGTCATCTTGACCTCATTCGTGCAGCAAATTTTACCACGTGGTCACGAGCTTGAATACTGCAAAATTCCTATTTCAAACGCATCCCGTACAAAAACGAAAACACGTGTTCCTCGAGTTTTTCAAAGCCCAGATGCTCGTAAAACGCCGTGGCGTTCAAGTTTCTTTTGCTGACCCCAAGATGGACGCCTTCAACCCCAAGTTCGCGCAAGCGGTCTAAGAACACGGTCATGATCTTGCGCCCCATGCCGTGCCCCTGTGCCGTGGGCAGCAAATCGATGTGCAAATGCGCGGGGTACAATTCCGTATTTTCATCGACGTGATAACCCTTTTGAATCAACTCGAGCAACCAAGTTTCGGTCGGCAAACTCGAGGGTGTCAACACGTATTTTCCTCGCAGTGGCGGCAACCAAACCGTGTTCATGAAGGTTTCAAAAGTCTTGGAATCTCGAGTGCCCAGCACATAGCCGCAAGCCCCCATTTCGTCGGTCAGCACAAACGTCAAATCAGGCTCGAGGATTGGGTAGGGCGCGGCGAAAAAGTCTCCGACCATGTTCGGATCGGTGTACAAATGCGTGCCGTCTTGACCGTTGTCACCCGTCAACAGGCAAATGCGGTACAAATCGGGTAAAAACACGGGGCGGTACGGTTCTATGTTGAAGGTCATGAATCAATAGTAGCTCGAGTGTTCACTTTTGGTCTGGATACGCCACGGGCAAGAACCGTTCTGGAATTTCCCAGACGACCAACTTCAAATTCTCAGGTAAGGCTTTCAAAAATTCTCGCATCGGTGTGACCGGACCTTGCCCCTCGAGCGCCAGATTCAGCACATCTGTTTGCAACTCGAGTTTTAACGCGCCATCAAAATTGAATTTCGGATTCGCGCTGTAACTTGTGCCAACCAATGCCACCTCAATTATAGAATCGCCGAACAAACCCGCGCCAGCGCTTTGGGTGCCTTCAACGCTTGGCGTCTCGAGTTGGTCTGGTGCAGGTTTTGCCGAAAAACTGGCGAGCGGAATAAATTTCAGCAAATCACCTTCATGCGGCGCGACCTTGCCAGGTTTTTGCGTGAAAGTTTGGGTTTGAAACTCGAGCAAGGGTTTGACCGCCTCCGCCACAGCGTGAGCCGCCACTCGAGCACCCTGCGGCGTCCAGTGCGTGTCGGTTTTTAAAAACATTGAATCCTTTGCTTTCATGGCGTCAAAAATGTTGGGTGCAATCACACCCTTGGCTTGCAAACCAGTTAAAAACCTCAAATAGACATCATCCCAGTATTTCGGGCGCGAATACCTTCCCAAATGCTCTGGGTAGACTCGAGCTTTGGCTGGAACAAGCACCACCGCCAGTTTGATGCCCGCATTCTCGAGTGCAGTTTTGACTTGGTTGATGTACTCGAGTTTATCTGCAATTTCTGAGTCAAAATTTTTCGGGCGCTCGAACTCTTCACTGCTGTAAAACCAGCCATCACTGCCGACCAGCACACCCTTACGCCCATTGCCAAAAATTGAAAACTCGAGCGAACCCCAAAAGTTGATTGCGGCTTGACGAAGCGGGAAGGCTTTCTCGAGGTTTGTTTCCAAAGCTTTGCTTCGAGCGCCATTCAGCACGGTTTTATCCGTATGCCCATCACGCCAACCACCACCAATAACCGTCAAAACCAAACCAGCCAAGGCTGTTGCCAGCAGCACCAAAGCGTTGAAATGAAAAACTCGAGATTGCATCATAAAAAACCTCAAAATTGAAAGTACAAAAACGGCGAGAAACTCTGCGAGAGCATCCTCGAGAGGCTGATTAAAAACAAAATCGGTATCAACCACAAGCCCCAAGTGACTCGAGGATTGTTCTGACCTGCCCACCACGCACCCGCATAAGTGGCAATAAATCCCGCGACCAACGCCACGATCTCGAGTCCCGTGATTTGAAAAGCAAGCGAATTGGAAACGCCAAGACCGTTCAAACCGATCATGCCTGTTAACACTTGAGTTGCCGCCGCCATATTTTCGCTACGGAAAAACACCCAACCGATGACCACCAAAATCATTGTCCCAGGGATGGTCAACCACGAACTGAGCGGCGCTCGACGACCCTTCAAAGCCCGCTTCTTGATACCAAAATGCACCTGCGGGCGGTATCGCTCGAGCGCCAGAATGCCACCGTGCCACGCGCCCCAAACAATAAACGTCCAATTTGCGCCGTGCCACAAACCACCCAAAACCATTGTGGTTGTTAAGTTGAAGTATGTTCGCGCCGTGCCGTAACGGTTGCCGCCCAGAGGAATGTACAAATACTCGCGCAACCAACTGGAGAGACTGATGTGCCAACGCCGCCAAAATTCGGTGATCGAACGGCTGATGTACGGATGCAAAAAGTTCTCGGGAAATTCAAAACCCATCATCAGCGCCAACCCAATCGCCATGTCCGAATAACCCGAGAAGTCAAAGAAAATTTGCATGGTGTACGCCAAAGCGCCCAACCAAGCATCCAGAAAAGTCGGATGACTGAGCAAAAAAACGGCATCGGCAAGTGGCGCAATCGTGTCCGCCAGCAAAACTTTTTTCGTGAAACCCAGCATAAACCGTGTCGCGCCCCTCGAGAATCGATCCCAAGAATGAACTCGAGCACGAAATTGTTCTGCCAGCAGGTGATAGCGCAAGACTGGACCCGCGATCAGGTGCGGGAACAACGCGATAAACGCCGCAAAATCAATGATGTTCTGCGTCGGGCGAGCTTCGCGGCGGTAAATATCCACCAGGTAGGAAATGGCATGAAAAATAAAGAAGGACAAACCAATCGGTAAAATCACAAGCGTCCAAGAAACCGCATGAACACCAAGTTTCTCGAGCATCGAATTAAAAGAGGCAACACCAAAATTGGCGTACTTAAAATACGCCAACGCCAATAAATTCAAGCTGACCGCGAAACTCAGCAACCTGAATTTGACTCGAGCATCCTGGGTTTTTTCGATTTGCAGTGCGAAACCGTAAGCCACCACGGTAATCGCTGCCAGCAAGACCAGAAAATCGATGCGCCACCAAGCATAAAATGCGTAACTGCCCAGCAGAATCAAGAATGATCGAAACTTGAAGGGCGTCAGGTAATACAAACCCAGAAAGACGGGCAGGAAGACAAATAAGAAAATACCGCTCGAGAAAACCATGCCAGTTTACTCCGTGGGTTTTAAACTGCTGAAATTACACACCCGCACGTCCAAACCGCCTTGGGTGACGTGACTGGTATCAAAATGCAAATCGCCCAAACCGTTGCGAAAACAGCGCCATAAAACATCAGACGGGCAGAGGCAAAAACCGATCAACGCACCGCCAGAAGCTCGAGATTCGAGCGCCCATTCCCTGACTTTTAGACCCAAATCGGTGAAGAGTTTTTCAACGTCGGTTTCTTGAAAAAGCCGCAAACCATACGGCGGGTGAAGTGGCATGAGTGTGATGGCTCGAGGTTTGATGATTTCGGCGTTTGGAACTTGAAAAATATCTTTTAAGAGTGCCGAAATTTTGGGCAGTTGCAAACCGAAATCCTCGAGAATTTCAGTCACGTTTTCAAGGTTTTGCTCGAGTTCATGAAATTGCTTGCGGTTGTTTTCAATGAAGGTGAGTTCTGGGAGTTCGGCTTCGGTGGCAGCTCGTGTGATGCGTTTTTCCCACCAATTTTGAGCGGCATCGGTGGGTTGGGTTAAATACTTCCAAGCTCGAAGAATCTGAGGTTCTGAACCTGCTCGAGCGAAGCGAGGCTCTGAATCTGGCACTGCTCGAGATGAATTCCAAATACTGGGCGGCAAACCAAACAGCGAATGCCAAGCTTCCACGCCCAACGTTCCACTGCCCGCGAATGGCACGACCACACTCGAGGCTTGAATCGCTCGAGGCTCGAAGGCTGTAAGGCGTTTTAAGACCGCGCTCGCCAAATCTTCTCGCAACGTTGCAGGCGTTCCAGTCAAAGCCCGCCAACCGCGTTTGTGCAGTGCGTCAGACCCCAAACTCACCCGAACCCGCAAACGATCCGCACCCGTCTCGAGTTCGATGCGGGTGAATTGGATTTCTCGAGCCTCATCCTCGAGCAAAATCGTGTAGCCGCGAACGCTGAAAAATTCTTCGGCAATCTCTTGCAATCGCCCCGCATGAGGCAAAACCCCATTCGCCGCCTCCGCCCGAATCTCGAGCGTACAACCAGGCTCGAGCAAATCCTTGAACGGCAATTTGCCAAGCGCCAGTGGCACATCCGACCAGGTTTTGACCGTCACCGACAAGAACGCCAAGCACAAATCATGCACGGTGCTCAGTCGCGCCGCGAGTTCGCACGCCAACTCCCACGACGCGCCACGCACCCGCACGAACCCTCGAGCCTGTTCAACGCTGGCGGCAAACTTGTGCGGTTTCCAAGGTGCAGCAATGATCGCAGCCGCGTCCGCCGCGACTTCGGGCAGCGTTCCAGGCGAACCGTACAACTCGAGCGTTAAAGGTCTGGAAGTGATGACGTTCATGACCCAGAGCCTACCGCGTTTGGGGTTGAGACAAAATGAAATACGCTCGAGGTTCTTGAACGTTCAACCTTGAATGCCCGCGTCAGTCCAAGTTGTGCCGTCATGTTCGACGGCAATCACGTGTCCAAAAAACAATTGACCATCATCAAACCACAAGGTGCTCGAGTCTTCACTGACCGACACAGATTCAAGTGTCATCCGTTCCATAAATTGCTCACTTGTGACCAGGCTTTGTGCGCCGTTATCGTCTTCGTCTGTCCAATTTTCATTTTTTCGGGCGAGAAGTTTTTGAACGGCATGGTGTTTTGCCTCGCTCACATAACGCATCAGTTCGGCAGCAATTTTATGGGCGGTCGGAATGGCTTCCAACGATTCGATGTAAAACTCAATACCGTCATGCTGCACAACAATCTCGCCATTTTTTGAATCTGGTGTTAATTCGCCAAAAATTGCATCATTGATTGTCACATCACCACCCAAATTTCGCCCAGAGTTTAGGATAAATCGCAGGGCATTTTTGTGCGTCAGCATCGCCGTCTGTGCTCCAAAGCTCGAGATCGCCAAGCTTGTCTTGCTCATAACGATAGGTTTTAACTTGCGCATAAAATTCTTCGGATTCCAAACCCGTTTTTGCTTCCCACGCCCGTCCCGCAAGGTTCAGAATGTCTTCGTTTTCAAACTCGAAATCGGCTTCGGCATCCTCTGGGATAACATCTGCCAGCGAATCTGGATTCTCGAGCGCGGCTTCAAAAACACTGCGCCCTTGGGCAATGACCCAACCCCTGAAGTAATCAAAACCATCGTCGGAGCACCCGCCATTCATCAAAAAACCTGCGCCCCACAGGTTTGCACGGTACGAATTGGTGTGCGCTTCGTTGAAGAAATTTTGAAACTCGATCAGGTCTGCTGGTTCAAGTTCCTCGAGCGCGGTTTCTAGGGTTTCCATTTGTGTGTCTTGGTCGCCGTCTGAGTGTTGATGCGCGGTTTCGATGATGTTCCAGAATTCGTTTGCGGTCATGTTGCTCCTGTGTGGCTCGAGATTGTGTTTTATTCTGTGAAGAGCATAATCATATCAGGTGTTCGTCAGAACTCCCAAATGCGTTCCTTCAAAAACCGTAATCCGTTCGAGCAAGACTTGCTTTCAACTTCACCTCGAGACGTATTTTTTGCACGCCTTAAAAACTCGAGCGACTTTGCAAGATTTCCCATTTTTTCGTACAGATCAGCCAATTGCAGCAACTCTGGAATGCTACCCTCAAACGAACCCAGCATTTCACCAATCTCGAGGTTGGCTTGTTTGATTATTCGGCGTTTGTGACGACACGAAACACACTGTTTGGGTTTGGAATAGATCAGAAACTCGAGCGTCTCGTACCAAAACGCTTGCTCAGTTGCGGCAAAGACAAATTCATTCCCGCAATCCGAGCAGGTTTTGACTTCATCCAGATACGCAAATTGCGGCGAGTTGTACCCGTAAGATTGCAGCCACGGTTTCGCCTCGAGTGCCCGACCCGCTTTGATGCAGGCTTCACACGCCCAACTCAACCATTTATTCCGCGCCGCCGTGACACTCCAACCCATCTCGAGATTCGCCCAAGCAGGTGCGTGCGCTTGCATGAGAAGTTCAATCCTGAGCGGCGCAACTTGCTCACTTACATTTCGAGATACACCACAACACGGGCAAATTAAATCTGGAACTCGAGCTTTGGTTTTTTTACCGCTTGAAGCTGCTCGAGATGTGGTTTTGAGTTGTGCTTTGCGTTTCCCGCCCATAAAATAGAGTTTAGCAACTTACAAACCTTTATGTTTTAGAGACGCAAACCCCTATCATTCAACCCGAGTTCGTGAAAAAGCCGCTCGAGCATAAATATCTCGAGCGGCTTTAAGCTTTGCAAATTGGTCTTAAATTTTAAAATCTGCGCCAAGTGAAACCGTAAAAGCGCTGGCAGTGCCACTGCCACCAAAGTACAAACGACCAGCCAGGTTAATGCCCAACGGTCCAAACACGGTGTACCTCGCGCCGCCGCCAAGATACACGCTGGTGCTGCCCGTCGAAAAATCGAACAAACTGCCAGCCGTCAAACGCTCGACACCGGCTTCGGCACGGAAGCTGATCGGCAAGAATGGCACTGGAATGTCGCGCAGCACAGCGCCAACGCGGAAAAACGATTGGTTGTCGCCACGCAAGGCAAACGGTGTCACTTCCAAACCGATTGTGCCCAGTCCGAGCGGCAGGTTGTAACCCGCGCCGACGTGCAGGCTGGCATAAATTCCTGCGCCGCCAGAGAACGGCAGTTCGGCGTTGACACCGCCCCAAATGCTTTGCGCACCAGCGACGGGGAACAGGGCGATAATCAACATTGGAATCAATCTTTTGAGCAGTTGTTGTAATTTCATAAAACCTCCAGACTGCACTATGACATTCAAAACTCGAGAACGGGTGATAATTGCCGCTTTTAGAATGAACGCCAAAGCTCGAGAAGCGCTTCCAACTGCGAGTTCGGCTGTTGTGTTGTTCGTCAATAAAGTGCAAATTGAACCCATGAATGTTCAAGCTCGAAAAGATGTGATCGTGGTGGGTGCTGGGCTGGCGGGTTTGGCGGCGGCTCGAGATTTACAAAACGCGGGGTTTAACGTGTTGCTGCTCGAGAAATCCCGAGGGGTCGGTGGGCGCTCTGCGACCAAACGCCTTAGTGTTGGCGATTTGACGGCGCGGGTCGATCACGGTGCGCAGTTTTTCACGGTTCGCGGTGAGCGCCTGCAAAAGTTGGTGATTCAACTCGAGTATTCTGGTGTGGTTCAAGCTTGGACAAGGGGCTTTCCCAAATTGACTGTACGGGGTCTGCAAACTCGAGCGGCAGGTCATACGCGTTACGTCTGCACGGACGGCATGAACGCCCTGGCAAAAGCTTTTGTCGAGGATGCTGAAGGCTTGCCGCTCGAGATTGTGCCAAATGCTTTGGTCAGCGCGGTTTTTCCCAGCAATCTGGGTTGGAGTGCCGTACTCGAGAACGGCGAGATTTACCAAGCCCGAAGTTTGATCGTCAACGCCCCAGCCCCGCAAGCCCTGGCACTGACGCGCTCGAGTTTGCAACCACAAACCCTTCAAGCCCTCGAAGCCGTGCAATTTAATCCGTGCTGGACGCTCATGATCGCACTCGAGACAAGTCCCGACATTGACTGGCAAGGACTCGAGATTGAACACGACGTGCTCGAATGGGCGGCGCTCGACTCGAGCAAACGCGAGGCTGGCAGCCCGCCAACGCTGGTGCTTCACGCAAATCCTGTTTGGAGTCAAGCACACCTCGAGCAAAGCCCAGAAACCGTGGCGGCACTGATGCTCGAGGCGGCGCAAGAATTGTTGGGTGATTGGGTGAAGCCAGTGACGACGCTGGCGCACCGTTGGCGGTACGCCAAACCCAGCATCACCCATCCAGAACCGTTTCTGGCACAAGACAACCTGATCTTTTGCGGCGATTGGTGTACCAGCAACAACAGCCGCATTGAAGCCGCCATCGTTAGCGGTTGGAGTGCCGCCAAAGACTTGCAGCAAAAACTGGGAACGCCACTGCAAGAGAATACTCATCTTGTGCTTTAACCTGTAAGCATGAGCCTCGAGCGAAACTGGCTGAACATCATTAAGCGTCAAAGTCAAAAAAGTTTGCTGCGCCTTCGTCGCGCCCCGCTTGACCTCATCAACACCGTCGCGTCAACCAAAAATTTTAAACTTTATAAAAACCTCGAATACGGTGCGCTCGAGCGGCAAAAACTGGATTTGTACATTCCAAGACGCGTCCCTCGAGCGCCACTGGTGATTTTTGTGCACGGCGGGTACTGGCACGGCGGCAGCAAAGACGAGTACGCCTTTCTGGCAGAAGCCCTGAATCTCGAGGGTTTTGCTGTGGCAACCGTCAATTACCGCCTCGCGCCTGGGGCAACCTTCCCAACCTGGATTCGAGACGTTGGACTGGCGCTTCGTTGGTTGCGCCGTCACGCCGACCAATACCATTTTGAAGCCGAAAAAGTGAGTTTGATTGGTCACTCGAGCGGCGCTCACATCACCAGTTTACTGGCATTGGACGCACGGCATCTCGAGGGTGTTGGTTTAACCAGGGACGTGTTGAACGCCGTGGTGTGCCTGTCTGGACCTTATGATTTTTTTGAATTTATTCTGAGCAACGCCAAAACCCAAGCCGCCTTCGGTGACCCCTTGCACTGGTCAGACACCCAACCCGTGCGCTTTGCCGACGGTACAAACCCGCCCATGCTTTTGATGCACGGCGAAAAAGATACGCTGGTCAACCCGCTCAACACGCCAGCGCTCGAGAAAGCCTTAATTGCCGCCAAGGGCGATGTGAAAGCCGTGATGTTTGAAAAACTCGATCACTTCACCATGCTTGGTGCGTTTTCCAAGATTGGGCGCTGGCTCGAGCCTCGGGTTTTACCGACGGTGACGGATTTCTTGCGGCAGAACAGGCATTGATGCTTGATTTCCGATGTTCTGACTCACTTTGATTCAAAGCTTGACGCGCATCATGGTTTGAAGATTGTCTTGGGTGTAACCTGTGGTTGTGAACCAAGCGCATAATCTTGAGGCGGCAATCCTCAACCTCGACCCAGCCCAACCGCTTCGCCCCGAAGAGGAAGCGTTTTACGTCGAACGCGACCACAGCGAACGCCGTGACATGGCAAAATTGTTAAGAATTTATTTGCAACGCGAAAGCAGTTACGCCCGATTTTTATTTACAGGACACCGAGGCGCAGGTAAAGGCACAGAATTGTACCGTTTGAACAAAGAACTTTCTGATGTGTTTTGTCTGGTTCACTTTTCGGTACGCGACAAACTCGAGGTCAGCGACCTGGATTACCGCGATGTGATTTTTGCCATCGGAATGGGCATTATTGAAGTCGCCCAAAAAACTGAAACGGTTAACATTCCCAAAAAGATGCTCGAGCCAATCATTGATTTTTTTGCTGACATTTACGAAGAAAAAGAATTCAAAGCCAAATTCGATACCGCTCTCGAGGTCAAACCCACGCTGTTCAATATTCTGACGGGTTACGCTCGGTACGGCACGGAACGCAGTACCCGTGCCACCATGCGCAAACAAATTAGTGGATCGCTTAGAAACCTGATTAACGCCATAGATGATCTCGCACGGCACATCGAACGCGCCATTGGTAAAAAAATTCTGGTGATTATTGAAGACTTGGACAAAACCGATCCAGAAAAAGCTCGAGAATTGTTCTTTGAACACGGTCAATCGCTGACCTCGATCCCAGTGCATTTGATTTACACTTTCCCCGTGGCATTGCGTCACAGTCAAAACTTTACGCAAATCACCGCGTATTTTGAAAATTTTGATTTACCCAACATCAAAACCCACCTCAGAGACGACACTCCTGCCGCAAGTTTGCAAACCTTACAAGAAATTATCACCAGACGCGTTGTGATCAATTTATTTGAAGCAGACGCGCTTGAAGAGCTGGTCAAATATTCTGGAGGTCTGGTTCGCAGTTTGATCTCACTGGCAAACGATGCGTGTTTGCAAGCCATCCTCAAATCTCGAGCCAAAGTCAACCTCTCAGATGTCACCGCCGCCGTTCAACGCGCTCGAGCCGATTATTCGCGTTTTTTGACGTTTGAACAAAAAGACCGATTGCGCGAAATTCATAAAGATAAAGTCATCAATAACAGCCTTGAAGATCAAGCGCTTTTATACAGCCTTTCTGTGCTCGAGTACCGCAATGACGACCCCGAACCCTGGTACGACGTTCACCCCATTGTTCAAGACCTGCTGTGAAAAACCCACTCGAAAACCTGAGCGCCGCCCAAGCCGAACCGTTCTGGCGGTTGTTAAAAATTTACGAATTAACCGACGCTGGATTTGTGACGTTTGCGATTTACGCCCAAGGTAAAGATTGGGACGTGATCAAAACTGCGCTCGAGGCAGAACCGAAATTGAACGTCAAAACCATTTTTGTCCCGTCAGGGAATATTTCTGCCAACGACCCGAATTTTTTGCCGTCGTTGCGTGCCATTGGCGAACAACGCAGCCTGGTCTTGTTGCGCGTGGATTTGGGCGTGGACGACGAAGGTTTAAAGCATTTTTGCGGCTACCTGAACTTTCACCGCGAAGAAATTGTGGGTTTAAAACACGGCATCGTGATTTGGACTACCGACCCCGTGCTGACTGTAATTGCCCGCACCGCCCCAGATACTTTTGCTGTCAAACGCGGTGTGCTGGATTTTAGGTCTGACCTCGAGATTAAATTGCCATTGGGTGATTCTGGTTTGTGGTTGCGTGACGTGGTGGCAAAAGAGGATGAAGTTACGGAATTAAAAGAGTTGCTCGAGTTGGAAAAAAAGAGTCAGAACCCAGATCAGTCGTATGTGGTGCGTTTGGAATTGAGATTGGCAAATGCGTTAAATGCAGTTGGTAAGGATGAAGAGGCTTTGCCAATTGTTTTGAGTGTTGTGAATTCTGCTCGAGAAACAGGAAATGAGAATTTTCTCGCCACTAGCTTGAATATGTGTGGGCTTGTTTTGAGCAGACTGGGTCAGACCGACAATGCCTTAAAAGCCAGTGAAGAGGCAAGCCAGATTTACAGAAAATTAGCGGATGTACAACCAAATGCGTACCTGTCAGACTTTGCAGTGTCACTCAATAATCTTGGGAATAATTACAGTCGTTTAAAGAAATTCGAGGATGCACTCAAAGTCAGTGAAGAGGCAGTTCAGATTTACAGAAAATTAGCGGAAGTAAAACCAAAAGTGTATATTACAAGGCTCGCAGGTTCACTCAAAAACCTTGGAATTCGATACGGCGGTTTAGA
>JANLWR010000724.1:0-6982 GCA_031364625.1 Deinococcales bacterium
CCTTGAAAGCCCTGGCAGTGGCTGGTTTTGAAGCTTTTGTGCCAGAAGGTGAGCGTTTGCCAACAGTCTTGGCGGTTAAGTTGCCAGATCATCTTTCCGATGTCAAAGTCCGAGCCAGTTTGCGCGAGCAGAACGTGATCATCACGGGTGGACTGGGTGAAACGGCGGGTAAAATTTGGCGACTTGGCTTGATGGGCGAAGCCGCCCGTCCAGCCTATTATGCGCGTTTCCTCGAGACGCTCGAGCGTGTGATTGGCGTTCCTGGAATGGTTGAGGTTTTTGAGCAGTCCTTGTCGATTGCCTAAATTGGGTATTCCTCGGGTTTTCACGGTAAAGTGTGCTTGATGCGTTCGAGTTTTGCTTCGTGGTTTTCGGGTTTGATGCTTGCCGCTTTGGGAGCGGCGGCGATGTTTGTGGTCACGCCGTTCCCTCAGCGTTTTCTGGTGGCGTGTTTGATGGTTTTTCTGGTCGATGCCTTTGGAGGGCGTTGGTTTAGTTATGCGGCGGGTTTATTGCTGGTGGTGGGGTTGTTCAATGATCCAACAGGGCATTGGGTGCAATTGTTTCCGTTGGTGGTGGGCAGTTTGTGGGCGGCGTTGTTGTTGCGTCATACCGAACCCGGCTTTTTGGGGGTTGGCTTAAGTTTTGTTGGTTTTACCCTGCCCGTGTTTGCATTGGTGACTTTTCGCAGCAAACTTGACCCGAATTTAACCCTGCCACTTGGTTCCAGGTTTTTAATGTATTACCTGTTCAGTGGTGCAATTGCCATTGTGGTCTCGAGCTTGATTAATTTTTTTTTAAAGCGCTCAACCCAACCCAAGGCGGCGAAAACCAGCAAAAGCGTTACGCCCCGAGTTCGAGTACATCGTTAAGTTCATGTTAAAGCAAATATCGAGCTTGAATTTATTGGTGAAGGTCTTTGTGGTGCGGGTTCTCGAGGCGCAAGTTCCTTTGTTGGCGGCGGCGCTGGCATACTACGCGACTTTTAGTTTGTTCCCGTTGTTGTTGCTTGCCGTGGCTGGCTTTGGTTTCGCACTCCAAGCCCGTCCAGAGTTGCAAACCCAGGTGCTCGAGTTTATGCAAAACAGCATTGGCACGGCGTTTCCGAGTGCCGCAGATTTGCTGAATGATACCTTAAAAGATTTAAAAGTTTCGGTGTTGTTACGCTTTCAGGCGAATGCGGGCGCGACTGGTGCGATTGGTTTGCTGGCGTTGTTTTGGGCGGCAAGCGGTTTTTTTACCGTGTTGCAGGGCGCGTTGACCAAAGCCATTCCTGGCAGGCGCAACCGCAATCTGGTCATGCAGCGCGTGGTGGCGCTCGTCAGCGTTTTTACCTTGGGTCCGTTGCTGCTGCTTTTGATGCTTGTTGGTACGGTACTCTCGAGCTTAGGGAGCATTCCCGCGCTGGGTATTCTCAGAAGTGCCTCGAGCATCCTGCTGCCGCTTTTGGGGGCACTGATCCTGTTTGCCTTCTCTTACCGCTTCTTGCCCGCCCACACGCCAGGCTGGAGGGCATCATTGATTTCGGCTGTCCCAACCGCTTTGGTCTGGCAGTTGGCGCGTCAAAGTCTGGGCTGGTTGACCCCAGTTGCCAATTTTCAGGCAACCTACGGTCTGCTGGCAGGGTTTTTATTGTTGCTGGCGTGGCTGTACCTGTCAATGTATATCTTTTTGTTGGGCGGAGTCCTGACAGGGTTGCTCGAGCACCGAGAAGCCGAACCAGAAGCCTTTTCAGGCGAAGCCTAAAGCTCAGCAATTATTGCTGTTAGGCAACGCCTAAAGCCTTAAAAACTTCGCGCCAAGCCTCGAGCGGCAATGCGCCCGAGAAAAAGTAACCACCGACCACAAAGGCGGGTGTGCCGCCAAGCTCGAGATCAGCCCCGAGTTGGTTGTCGATTTGGACTTGACTGAGGTACTTTTTGGAGTTTAAGCAGGTTTTGACACTGCTGGCGTTCGCTCCAACGTCGCCCGCCAGTTCGGCGAGTTTGTTGTCTAGGTTGGAGCCAGTCAAACTTGCCCAGGAATCGTGGGCAGCGCCGTACAAAAGATTGTGAAAATCCCAATACTTTGTTGACCCAGATTCATTGACACAGGCGGCGGCGCTTGCCGCCCGAAGGGCTTCGTTGCCGCCAACGGTAATCATGTCGCGGTAGACAAAACGCACTTTGCCAGAATCAATAAATTCTTTTTTGATTTGCTTTAAGGTCTCGGTGGCGAACAATCGGCAGTAACCGCACTTAAAATCGGCAAACTCGGTCATGGTGATCTTGGCATTTTGATTGCCGAGGCTGTACCTCGAGTTTCCTGAGACATCGCCCATCGGTTTGCCGACCACCCGAATGCGTTGCCCGTTTACCGTGGTTTCAATCACGATGGGTTTGAGCATGGTTGGTGAACCTGCCGTGATTTGGCTTTTACTCGAGGCGGAAATGCCCAGCACCAAACCCAGCACCCATCCTGCCACCGCGCCCAGCAAGCCTGTCAGGGTTGGATTGATGCCGCCACGTTTGGGCGTTAAAATTTCGGGTTCTAAAGGTTCGCGCATGACTTGATCCTAGCAGGAATTTCGATTTACTTCGAGCGTCATTCATCCAGATTGGCTTAAACTCGAGTCATGAATCTACAAATAAATTGGCGTGAACTCGAGGAACGCGTTGGTATAGAGGCTTTACCCGCGTTTCATCGGAAATTTTTGGCAATCCGTGGCGTCGAAAATCCTGATGCCCTGCCACTCAGGCGCGTGCAACAAAATGTCGAACGCGAATTGAACAAGCTGCTTCTCGAGGGTAAGGCGAGCAAAACAGAGGAGACCTGGTTGGTGGATTCTGAAGTCCTGGACGGTTTGGGCGTTTAATTCTCCAACTCGTCAAAATCGTGGTACTCCGCGCCGTCGTCCTCGAGTTCATCGTCAAAACCAGCTCCTGCCTTAAAGTCTTGGTAGCGAGTCAGGAATCCTGTCAGCACACGGTTAAATTCGTCTGGACTCTCGAGCGGTGCGTTGTGTCCGCCGCCAGAAACCGTGACCAGCACTCCAAGACCTGGCTTGACCCATTCGACAATCTCGTGGCTGTAACGCATTGGGGTCAGGTTATCGTCCGAGCCGACCATCACCAAGACTGGGCATTCGACGGCTCGCAAGTATTTGCGTTGATCGCCGTATTGCAGTATCGACTCGAGCGCGATTCTGGTTGGGGCGGGGTCACGGTTGGACGCCAGGGTTTTTAAGTGCTCGAGATGATCGCGTGAATACTCGAGGTAATGGGCGCCCCACAGCCAGGGCATCGCCACCATAAACGCCAGGGCGCTGCCGCCAATGTTTAATGCCTCGAGCACGCTGCGAATTTTGATCTCGAGCACCGCGTCCAACCTGCCGAGCGAATCTGCCAGGGTCAGACTGAGGCTGCGTGCCGGAAATGCCGCCGCCAGACGGTACGCCAGAATGCCGCCGCCAGAATGACCAACCACATGGTAATGCTCGAGTTTCAGTTCGTTCAGCAATGCGATCAGTTCCTCGAGATGATGCTCGAGGTTCATGCCAGGTTTTGGCAAGCGGTTGTAACTTAAAATTCGGTAATTGGTTTCCAAAGCCTTGATGGTATGAACCCAACTGCTCGAGTCGCTCAGTTCGCCGTGGAGTAAAATGACCGTCTCAAGGGCGCTCAGATTACCCTCGAGCGTGTAAGACAAATTGATGTTTCCAGAGCTAAAGACAGGCATGTCCTTAGAGTACCTGTCAAGCTTAGGGAAATGTGTGGGTTGAACTCCTACAGGGTTTACTTGCACAAATCGGTTTGGCAAACGTCCAGAACAGCCCAATCTCGAGCGGCTTTGATCTGAAATTTAAGGGTTAACGTGCCGTTCTCGAGCAGGTATTTCTCACCTGTCGAGGCGTTCAGGTCGCTCAGGTTGGTCGCGGCGGTCAGCAGGTTGCGGTTGTCAATCCAGTAATCGCGGTAAACCTTTAACGTGCCAGTCCAAGGGATGCTGACCAGCAACCAATCGCCAGGTTTACGATCCCTGAATTCAATCCTCGAGTGACCCGGCACTGCGCCGTTTGGTGCAAGGCTGTAGCTGCGTTTGTTGATGATGGTGGTTTGAAAGTTTTCGTTGGCGGCACCGTTTGGCACGCCCCACATTTGATGCACAGGTTTTGCGCCGTCGTTGCGGGTCATGCTGACTGGACTGATTTCTAAGGCTGCGGCATCGAGGTTGTTCAAGTAAAACCGTCCATACTCGAGGTTGCAAATGCTGGCATTCCAGGCTGGTTTGGCGCTGCAACCATCCAAAATAAACGGGTTGTTGACCACGATGCTTGCCCCTGCCGTGCCTGTTAATTTGCCGTCAGAATCGTTAAAAACGGCTGCCCTGTAACCGTCTGCGCCATCGTCGCTGGTTGGGGTGCTTGGCACGGCATGGTCTTCAAAGAAAACCTCGTTGGCGTTACTGAACGTCAGGTTGCTCGAGAAATTGTTGGCGTCAATGTCAAATGCTGTAAAACGCAGGTAGCTTAGACCACTCGCGCCACGTTGAGAATTGGGAACATAATTGGCGAAGCTGGTGTTCATCGCGCCGACTTTGCCGTCGTAAAATTCGTAACCACGAATCGGGAAATTGGCTTCCCAGGGACGCGGCAGGCTGCGTCCATCGAGTCCGACGGGTTGCGTCGAGTAGGCTTTTTGACCCATGTTGGCACTTTCACCAATCATCACGGAATTTTCGACCATGGTCTCATTGGAGGCAAAAGTCGCACCAATCGCGTTATCTGCCAATAGTGCATTTTTCAGGTGCAAATGCCCACCGCGCAACCAGACGCCGCGCTCACGGTTTTTATACGCGGTAAAATTGCTGATTAAATTTTCAATCACCGCCGAGTCGGGCAGGGTGTTGCCGTTGGCATCCTTCCCTGGCGGTACAGGATTGACTCGAGCTTGGTAATACGTGGTTTCGCTCTGCATTGGTTTTGGTGTGGAATTCGGATTTGGTCCGTCATCCACATTAAGCCCCTGGTTATCATTCGAGTGGCTGGTGTTGCCGCTAAATTCGGTCAAAGCGGTTCGCCTTGGGTAAATGTTGGCGTTGGCAGCGATTTTATCGACGCTCGAGGGTCCCATTGGGCGGTCTGGCAGCGCAATCCAGAAGCCTATGCCCTGCGAACCCGCCGCGACATTGTTGCGAAACGTGTTGGCAGGATTGGTGATCCAAAATGTGCTTGGGTTCGTGTCGGTTGGCAACAATTCCTCGCCAGTTTTGGGACGCTTGGTCAAAAACCCAAGGTTGTGATCGAGCACCAAACCCGTTTCCGCGCCATCCTCGAGAAAATAACAGTGCCCAATCGCATCGAAGGCAGCATTGTTAAGAAGCAAGATATTGTTGCTGCCGTGAATGGTCACACAACGGTTAAAGGTGTTGTGAATGCTCGAGTTTTTCAGGTACGAACCCGTGGCGTTGTCGCCCATCATGTGCCAGTGAATCGGGTAACGACCTGTTTTTTGTTTTTGACCCATGCGAAAAAGCTCAACATTTTCGACGTGCATGGCACCGCTGCCCATGTCCATGATATGCCCGCCAAAACCGGTGGTGCTCGAGGCATCGTCGCCTTGCACGCGAATGTTCCTCGAGAGCAGCGCGACTTCGGCGCGTTCGTCTAAAGTTGTGCCTGCGATGGTTTGCGTTTCGCCGTAATGCATGTACGCCAGCGCTTTGCTGAGTGTGACTTTATTGCCATTCACGGCAGTAATGACGCTTTCTTCGGCTTGGGCGGGGTCAAAATCGGTCGAAGCGATTGCGATTTTGTCGCCCACGCGCCACCCAGGATTGCCCTCGAGTGTGATTGTGGTTGCACCTTTGGCGGCGGTGGCGTTCAATTTTGTCCAGGCAATTCCCCTTGAAGCGCCGTGCAGCTCGAGTTGACCGCCCATCACGCCAATCAATTTTGTGCCCATGTTCATTGGGTTTAAGGTTTGATCCGAACCGTTTAAAGTAATGACTGCCTGATGCCCAAATGGCAGGTCGGTGCTGCCAACCTCGAATTTGCCGTGCACCATGATGCTGGTGGCGGACAGCTCGAGGTCTTGTTCGGCAAATTTGAGCGTGCCATTGATGGTCACATCGCCAAGGTTTATGGCGTTGACATCCAACAAAACATTTTTGCCAAGCCCAATCTCGACAGCTTCGCCAGCCACGGGCACTTTGCCTGAATCCCAACTGCTCGCCTCGGACCATTTGACAAGGGACACATTGTTGATTGGAGGAGTTGTGCCGCTGCACGCGCCAAAACCCAGTCCAATGCTCAACCATAGTGTGAAGCTCGAAATTCGCATGAAACAGATTACGGTGTAGTTCGTCAAAATCGTGTGCGTTTTCGCTGAGGGTAATGAGCCGCAATTGAAATTCAATCAAATCCATGCTCGAGACAGGATACGGCGCTCATCATGAAGCGATCCTTTCAGAATTGTTGCGCGATGTTGGCGTTAACGAACAAACCGGCGTGGAAGCCTCGAGAGGGCGTCTGAAATCATTTCAAGGGCGTTGGCATGAATGCGCTCTGGCAAGTGTTCAGTATCAAAGGATTGTACTCCGCAGGACATTCATGCCGCACCCAAAAGATTCCGTTCGTAAATCAATCTGATTGTGGCTTCAATATCAGGCTCGAGCACCGAAATATCCTTAATGCTGAAGCGTTCTGAAAGTCTGCGGATCAGTTCCGAGGCGCTGAAGGTTTCACGGCTGAAGGCGTAAACAACACGGTTTCCATCTCGAGAGACAATATTTGTACCGTCAATCTGCACCTCGAGATAGGTTTCGAAATGCTGATGACTTCGGCTTTGACTTCTTGCCCGATCTTCAGGAATTCTTTGGGATGGGTGACATGCTTCCACGACAACTCGGTCAGGTGAACCAGACCTTCCGCCCCGCCGATGTCGACAAACGCGCCGAAGTCAACCAGGCTCACAACCCGTCCAGTCCGCACTTCGCCAACCTG
>JANLWR010000744.1:0-6910 GCA_031364625.1 Deinococcales bacterium
CCAAAACGCCAATGCCGCCCGAATTTTTTGGGTGATGGCGGGCGTTCCAGCGTCTTCCCTGGCTTCGATATCGGAAGTAAAAAAATGCTCGCCAGAATTGACGTACGTGACCGTGCCACCGCCGGCGGTGCTGGGGGTCGAAAGGCTGTACAGGACGGGATTAAAAACCAGAATGCCCGGCGTGCCAGGACCGCCGACGAACTTGTGCGGCGAAATAAAAATTGCGTCGTAGCCGTCTAACTTGCCTGGTTTCATGTCGATTTTGACGTAAGGCGCAGAGGCGGCAAAATCAAAAAACGCGAACGCCCCTTGAGCGTGAAGCAACCTTGCCACCGAACGCGTGTCTGAAATAATACCGGTGACATTGCTGGCAGCCGAAAAAGAACCAATTTTAGGGCGACCCGCGAACCGAGGGTCGGTCAATGCGGCATGAAGCGCATCAAGATCAATCAAACCCCTGGGGCACAAGGGAATCTCGACCACTTCGGCGAGGCTTTCACGCCATGAAACCTCGTTGCTGTGATGCTCGTAAGGACCCACAAAGACCACTGGGCGCTCGAGTGGCGTCATGTCCCCAAGGATGGCGCTGCGGCGGTTGCTGGGAACACTGAGACCCAGAATGTCTTGCAGACGTTTGATGGCGGCGGTGGAGCCAGAACCCGCGAAGACAATTTTATAATCGGGTGCTCCAACTTGGGTTTTGATGTACTCGGCGGCTTCGTGCGCCAGATGAGTCGTGTGCGCCCCGGTGAACGAATCTTCGGTGTGGGTGTTGGCGTAAAACGGCAAAACTTTTTCCCGAATGACCTGTTCAACAAACTCGAGCGACCGCCCCGAAGCCACGTAATCGGCATACGTCAAAGCTCGAGTGCCGAATGGGGTTTTGATGCTCGAGTTTGCGCCGATCAGTTGCGAACGAATCCAAGCCGGCGTAACTGTTTTTGCGGTCTGCACGGTTCACCTCTATTGGCTGCATCGTACAACACCTGGAAAGTCAAAAGATGGCAAAACCGTTCAAACTTGATCTCGAGCGCCAAAACCACGCTCTGATTGAAAAGAAATGCTTCAGATTCCGAGTTTACCAACTTACCTGAGCAGGATTATGAACTAACTGCGGCTGGGTTCTAACCCGCGCCACAAACCAGAGATAAACATGTCTTGGGTGATTACACCGTAAAAAGCATCGTCGTCCAAGACAGCCACAAAATCACTTTTGGCAAGTAACGCCCGCAATTCGGTGACGGCAATATTGCCCGAAATCTTGGCGATCTTATCCCAGTCAAGTGTTCGGCGTCCGTCATGAATTCCGACGGGTTTACCGTTCTGGCGCAGCACCGTCAAGCCCGAACCCAATTCCAAAGTGCTGGGATTCTCGAGCGTCTCGAGTTTTTGCGCAAAGTTTTTGGCGGGCGGCGGGGTCAGAATACCGCAGGTCATGAGGGTGCTGATCGGCAGGTGAAAGGTTACTCGAGCCAGCAAGAGCGCGTTGGAGAAGGTGAAAACAAAAGCCAGCGTCTCGAGAATGCCGCCAAAGTTCAAGTCCATAAAACCGCCGCGCCCTTGCGAACCGAACAGCGCATGAACCACAAACGACACCAGCAGCGCGGCAACAATGGCGAGCGCGTAGGCGATGAAGGCGGTGGTTCTGACTTGGGTGGGGGTTCTCAAGGTTTTAACTCCTGACCTGATTATAGTCGAAAATCTTTCTGATTACAGTCTGGCACATTACGTTCGTAATTTTTTTAGTGTCAAGATTAAATCTTCGGGTTTGTCCACATCAAAACCAACTTCGGCAAATTCGGTGATTAAAGCGCTGGCTGGCACACCCAGAATTTTAGAAATTTTCTGCTCGAGTTCAGATTTTTGCAGTATTCCAAATGGGAATTTAAGGAGCGTGTCAATGCCGATCATGCCTGCAATGGCGAGCGGATTTTTGCGGTTTGCGATGACTTGTTTCAGTTTGGGCATGAACGCGTTCACCAAACCAGGCTCGAGCAAGAATAAATTCCCGCCCGTGAATTTGCCACTTCGCAATTTGACATAAGTGCGTTTTCCACCTGGGAAAGCCCGTTGGCAGGCGCTTTCAGAAATCACTGGGTAGACGATACCAATCCCAGAATCTCGAGACACCACGTCTTGCACGGCTTCGGGCGTTAACAGTGGAATGTCGGCGGTGGAAATCAAAACACGATTTGAGGCGGGAAGTGCAGCAAGTCCAGCCTCGAGATTCTCGAGCATTTCGCCGCGTGCGGGCAGGTGAATGTCGTACAAAGCCTCGAGTTCGGGAACGCTCGGACCAACATAAACGATGCGCTTGACCATGCCGCTCGAGCGTAAGGCTTTTAGAACGTACCAGGACATGACATGCCCGCCAATGGGGATTAAGGATTTCACGGGGACGTTGTGCGCCACCGCCAGGCTCTCGCCTGGTTTGCCACCCGCCAGAATCACCACGTCCAATTGTTTGCCGTTCACTGCAACCTCGAGTTCACGCTTACAGGATAACGCATGAACGGCGAATCTCGAGCGAACAAAATCCCCTCGAGTGAAAACCTCGAGGGGATGCGATTCAAGAATTATTTGACTTCGAGTTTGGTGATCCAACCCTCGCCCGTGCCGCCAACGGCAGGACCTGCCACGTACAATGCGCCGTCTGGGTCAAAACGCATGGCAATTGGGAAATTGAGACCATCTTGGGAAACAACCATGCCGCTCGAGCCAGAACGACGCACGACTTTGCCAGTGTTTGGATTTTGTGGTTTTTCATTGGTGTTGCCTGTACTCATCTCGAGCGCGTACAAGCGACCATTGTCTGCCATAGCCACCGAAGTCGTGGCGGTCAAACCAGTCCAGTATTCAGAAATCGCGCCACGTTTGGTGATCTTAAAGACCTTGGCAGTGCCGTCGCTGAATGGGTATGGACTGAGGGTGCTGACAAACAAGCTGCCGTACTTATCGACTGCCAAGCCCGTCACGACCTCGTGCTTACGGTCTTTGGCAAGATCAGCCACCAAAGAGATGCTGCCATCTGGTTTGACCTCGAGAATCGCGTCTGGGTTTGCCATCACCACGTACAGTCCTTCAGTACCAGCAATCATGTTGTAGGCATCACCCTCGTCACCGTGTACTTTGGTTAGGTTCTTGGCGACCCAAGCGCCAATGTCAGCAACCAAAACGGGGTTGCCATCTTCATCGGCTTTGTACACACCAGCAGGTTGGTCTTCTGGGGCTTTGTGGGCTGCGCCACCGCCTTGCTCGAGGAAGTACATTTCGTTATCCAAGAAATCCACGGCAGCGACACCTTCAACCGAACCGTTTTCGGCAAGATCAGAGTGCATTCCGTCTACGATAACGCTGGCTTCGCCGTCTTCAATTTTGACAACTTGCCCTGTTTCGTCGCCACTGCCCGCCAGCGCGACATACATTGCCCCGTCAGGACCCCAAGCAAAACCGCGTGGATTGTCAAGACCAGTAACGACCAATTCGCCAGGTGGTGTGTACGCCGAATCTTGGGCGAAACCTGCAAAAGATGCGGCAACGGCTGCGGTCATAACGATACCTACCCCAACAAAGTACCTGTTCATGCCTAACCTCCTTGGTGACAAACCTCGAGGTTCATCACGTGGCTCATTACTTTAGGGCATGAGCATGGAGATTGGCTATAGACCTTGGTCGGAAAACCAAACAACAAAAACCGTAGGGGACGGTCTTAGACCATCCCCTACGCATTAACGCATTTGCATTTTGGGCAGTGCGGAAAGCGGTTTTGCCCCGCGTTTCTCGAGCATCGAGGTCATGGCGTCAATGTCAAACGTTTGGGCGTTAATCACGGCTTGTGCCACACGTTTGACTTGCTGGCTGGCGGCTTTACCGAGCACATCTTGCGCCATGAAAATCCCGCCCTGATGATGCCGAATCATCAGTTGCAAAAACTTGATTTCGGCGTCTTTCATAGGCATACTCGAGATGGAATTCACATCTCGTTGGGTTGCCATGCCCATCATCAGACCGTTGCCGTTCATGGGGGCGCTCAGGCTGTTCTGCGAGACATTCCAGAGGTCGAGCCACGCCATCATCTGCCCCATCTGGTTGGTTTGCCCGAGCGCAATGTCAATCGCAAAAATTTTCAGGGTTGGGTCAGTCGTGCGGTCACGCACCCGTATCGCCATGTCCACCGCCTGGGTGTGGTGCGCAATCATGTCCCGTGCAAACGTCACGTCGGGACTGCCCTCGAGCGGGGCGCTGTTGCTGACGCGTCCCAAAAACCAGCTTAGACCAATCGCCAAAACCACAAGAACGGGAGCAATCCAGTTTCTCGAGTTTCGGGTTGGGGTTCTGGTGGCTTGAAGGCTGTTTTGCATAAAAAGTTATTGAATCGGTGTGCCGATTGCACCCGAGCAGGTCGCGCCAAATTCTGGGGTGTTATCCGCCACGTTCTTGTACTTTTTGATGAACGAAGCGATGCGTTTATCGTCGGCTTTGTCCACGCTCAGGCTGTGATTCCAGGCGATCACATAAATGGGTTTGTCCAGTGCGCCGTATTGGTACGGCGAAACCAACATGTAGGTTTGCCCTTTGGCGTACTCACGTATTTTGGTGACTTGATCTTGGGCTAAATTGGGTTGGTAGGTAATCCAGACCGCACCGTGCTCGAGGCTGTGAACGGCATTCTCGAGCGCGACTTGCGTGTCGTAAATCCCGCAATTTTGCCAAGCTGGATTGTGTTCTCCGCCGCTCGGAGGCGTCTCGGTATAGCTTAAGCGCCCTTCTTTGTGTTGACCACCTTTGTATTTGAAGGTTTTCAAACCTGTCAGTGGCACACTTTCCTCGGGTTTGTTGCAGGCGGCAAAAACCAGGGCGAGACCAATCAGTATTAAAAAAGAGGATTTCATTCTGAGGTTCATTCTAAGGCTTTCGGTGGCGCAGTGGTGAGGGTCAAATCAGTAAACTCGAGCTTTATCAAACTCGAGTTTGCTGAGCGATCATTGAATGGGGTTGCCGATGCCGTTGGTACAGGCAGCGCCAAATTCTGGGGTGGTTTGAGGGTTGTTCTTGTATTGCGCTATGAACAACGCGATTCTTAAATCGTTGGCGTTTTCCAGACCTAAACGTCTGCCCCAAGCCACAACGTAAATTGGTTTCTCGAGTTTGTCACCAAATGAGTACGGGCTGAGGATGAAGTACGTCTGACCTTTCACGAGGTTGCGCAACGTTTCGACTTCGGTTTTAGGTAAATCGGTTTTGTAAGTCATCCAAACCGCGCCGTGCTCAAGACTGTGCATGACATTTTCGGTGCGCACGGCTTGGTCGTAAATGCCGCAATTTTGCCAGACAGGATTGTGCACCCCACCCACTGGAGGGTTGAGCGGGTAAACAATCAGACCGTCTTTGTGCGAGGGAACGGTTTTAAAGGTTTCAACTCCAGCAATTTTAAAACCCGTGACTTGCGCAACCGCCAAACTCGAGATCAGCGCCAGTCCCAACAAAAGTCGTTTCATGTTGCCCTCTCTCGAGCGAAACCCTGATTTAGCCTTTCACGTCAAGCAGCTCGACTTCAAAGACCAGCGTCGCATTCGGTGGAATCACGCCGCCCGCACCTCGAGTGCCGTAACCCATGTGCGGCGGAATGGTCAGTTTGCGCTTGCCGCCAATTTTCATGCCGACTACACCCTCATCCCAGCCTTTAATCACCATGCCGCCACCGAGCGCAAAACTGAACGGGTCGTTGCGGTCTTTGCTCGAGTCAAACTTTGTGCCGTCGGTCAGCCAACCCGTGTAATGCACGACTGCCAGTTGTCCTTTTTGGGCGGTTGCGCCAGTGCCAACGGTTAATTCTTCGATTTGCATTTGTTCGTTCATGATATTTTTTCCTCTCGAGCGATTATTTTACTTCAAGCAATTCGACATCAAAGACCAGCGCGGCATTTGGTGGAATTACCCCACCAGCGCCAGCCGCGCCGTAACCAAGGCTGGCAGGAATAATAAGGCGCCTGATACCGCCGACTTTCATACCAACAATGCCTTTATCCCAACCTAATATGACTTGCCCTTGTCCGAGATTGAAGGTGAACGTGTCCTTGCCGCAAGACGCATCAAATTGAGTACCGTTGGTCAAACGCCCGATGTAATTCATCACAATTGGTTTGCCAGATACAGCCTCAGCACCCGAACCGATTATTTTATCCTCGAGCTTGAGTTCTTTGACATCCGCATCTTTAACGCCCGTCAAGGCGGGTGGCTGCGAGGCACACAGGACAGAATTGCCAGGGGTTAAGGCAGCAGGTGTGGTTTCTGGAGCGCTTGGGCTGCTCGAGGAGGAAGAACTGGTTTGAGAGATGACCAGTAAACCAACGGCAGCAATGATTGCGATAACGATTCCAGCAAGAATACCTTTGTTCATGAACGTAATTCTAACCCAAAGCTCGAGGAAATTATTTTACCGCCATGGGTTCAAGATCATAGTCGCCAGATCATCTCGAGTGAACAGTTTGAACCCAATTGAACCATTCCAGAATCGTTTGCGTATTCAATCTCGAGACAAGGTTTGTTTGATTTGGGGATTCTTTTCAGAATCTCGAGTCTAAAAACAGGTTTTAATCAGGAGGCTATTATGAAAAAAGGTATTTTGATCGTGTCCGCGTTGGTTCTTTCAGGCATTGCTTTGGCTGCACCAATGTTTAAATTTGGTAAAGACGAAGGCTCAAACATGATGATGAAGGGTGAAACCATCACCATTAGCGCTTATCCAAAATTTAAGTTGTTGGCAAAAAACATCAACAACAAATCGGCAATTTTGATTTACGAGGGCAAAGTGGCTCACGATCCGTTCGCGTATTACGAAGCCGCCTTGCAAAAAGATGGTTGGAAATTGAGCGATGACGCCATGATGAAACCAGGCGATACGATGACC
>JANLWR010000978.1:0-5013 GCA_031364625.1 Deinococcales bacterium
ATGGACTGATGGCAGGTCATGAGTGGCTCCTGAGAAGCGGCCGTCGGTGAGCAGCGCAACGGAGTCTCCCAGGCCTGCGCCAACGATGGCCGCCGTCACGCCAAGCATTTCCCTCATGCCTGGCCCGCCGGACGGGCCTTCATACCGAATCACCACGACATCGCCTGCTTTGATTTGGCGGGATTGCACCGCGACAAAGGCATCCTCTTCCCGGTCATACACCTTTGCTGGGCCACGGAATGTCATGATTGAGTGTCCTGCCACCTTCACGACGCAGCCCTCTGGGGCAAGATTGCCCCGTAGAATCACGAGCCCGCCGGTCTGCTTGATTGGATTATGGGGTTAGCCAATTACCAAACCATGATCAATGATCCGGCGTTTTGGAACGCCCTCAAGACCACCGTTTTATATGTGCTTTACAATATTCCATTTCAAACGGTTCTGGGTTTGTTCTTGGCGGTGGCAATGGATCGCCTTTCCAAATCAATGTTTGTGCGCGGCGCCCTCATTTTGCCGTATCTTCTTTCCAACGTGATTGCCGCCATGATCTGGGTATGGATGCTTGATCCACTGCTGGGCATGGTCAATGCCTTCCTGGCAATTTTTGGAATACCGCACATTTCGTTTTTGGGAACCACCGAAAATGCTCTGGGTTCGGTGGCTTTAATCAATATCTGGCGTCACATGGGCTTGACGGCGCTTTTGTTTTACGCAGGTTTGCAAGGCATTCCCAAAAATGTTTATGAAGCCGCCACCATCGACGGCTCGAGCGAATGGACGACCTTTTGGAAAATCACACTTCCCTTACTGCGTCCGGTCACGGTTTTTGTGATGGTGACCAGCATCGTCGGTTCGTTTCAGATTTTTGACACGGTTGCTGTCGCCACCCAGGGTGGACCTGTGGACGCCACCAGGGTTCTGGTGTTTTACATTTACGACAATGCCTTCAGGTTCTTCAAAATGGGTTATGCCACCGCGCTGTCAATGACGCTGTTCGCAATCTTAATCTTCTTTTCAATCGTGCAATTGCGTCTTTTCCGTGCCGACCAATCCGACCTTTCATAACATCTCGAGGAGACTACAAAAATGCAAAAAGACATTGGTTACTCGAGACCCGTTCAGCGTTTTAACATCGGTCGCGCCCTGGCTTGGGGATTGCTTATTGTTTTGATCTTTATCTCCGTTTTCCCAATTTATGTCGCATTAAAAACAGCCCTGTCCGACCGTCGAGAAATTTTTGCCCACGCCGCCGACCTCTTGCCAACCGGTTTTACCTTGTACAACTTTGAACGCGCTCTGGGCATCATCAGCGCCGATCAGGCTCGAGCCGACGGGGCTGGGGCTGCGAGCATCAACATGTTGCTGGCGCTTCGCAACTCGGCGTTGTTTGTGGCACTTTGCGTTTTTGGACAGATTTTATTCAGCTCGATGGCGGCTTATGCTTTTGCCAGATTGCGCTTTCCAGGACGTAATTTCTTGTTCATCATGATTCTCTCCGCCATGATGATCCCAGGCATCGTGCTGTTTATTCCCAATTTTATTTTGGTCAAAGAACTCGGCTGGCTCAACACCTTTCAAGGCATGGTCGCACCGTACATTTTAATGACACCGTTTGCCGTATTTTTCTTAAGGCAGTTTTTTCTCAGCATCCCCCTCGAACTCGAGGAAGCCGCACGGCTCGACGGCGCATCACCAATCTTGATCTTTTTTAAGATCGTGCTGCCACTTTCAAAAGGACCCATTTCAACCCTTGGCATTCTGACCAGCATCAACCTCTGGAACGAATTTTTCTGGCCATATCTGGTCAACTCCGACGAGAACCTGCGGGTCTTGCCTGTGGCACTGCAAGTCTTTCGCTCTCAACAGCCCTCAGGTCCGCCAGATTGGACGGGCATCATGTCTGGCACTTTTTTAAGCATTGTTCCAGTGTTTTTGCTGCTGCTGTTTTTAGGTCGTCAAGTGGTCGAATCATTGCAATTTAGCGGTTCCAAATAAAAACATTCAGGTTCAGGTTTAGGAGGTGCATCGGGCAACTAGAGTCTCGAGGTTTGGTGTTGTACTGCAGGTAATGGCGTTTTATTTCAATAGGCATTTTTTCAGGAGGTTGGGAATGAAGATCAACAAGAAAGTTTTAGCGATCAGTGCATTGTTGGCAATGGGTGTGGGTGCAGGAATTGTCGGAACTCAAGCGCAAGCCCCAGTGACGATTGACTACTGGTTGTGGGACTCCAATCAATTTCCTGCCTACCAACAATGCGGGGTCAATTTTGAAAAGACCAACCCTGGCTTTAAAGTCAAAGTGGTTCAAAAAGGTTGGGACGATTACTGGACAGGCATCACCACAGGTTTTATCGCCGGAACCGCGCCAGATATCTTTACCAACCACTTGGCAAAATACCCAGAGTTTGCCTTAAACAACCAAATTCTCGATATTGCGCCTTTAATCAAAGAAGACAAAGTGCCAACCGACATTTACCAAGGCGATTTGATTAAACTGTGGGGACGCAGCGGTAAGCAATACGGTCTACCAAAAGACTGGGATACCGTCGCCATTGTGTACAACAAAGCCATGCTCAAAGATGCTGGTATCAGTGAAGCCAGCCTGAACAACATGAAATGGAATCCAAAAGACGGCGGCACGTTCCAAAAGATTATTGCCAAGTTGACCATCGACGCGAACGGCAACCGTGGTGACAACAAGAACTTTGATAAATCCAAAGTCAAGCAGTACGGCTTTGTAAGTTTACCAGGCAACAGTGCCGGCGGCGCTTACGGTCAAACCGAATGGAGCCACTTTGCAGTCTCGAACGGCTTTAAGTTTATTGATGCACCGTGGGCAACCAAGTACAACTACGACGATCCAAAACTTGCCGAGTCACTGCAATGGCAAGCCGATTTAAGCTTGGTCAAGGGCTTCGCACCAATGTACAAAGACACCAAAGCCAACAACGGCAACTCGGTGTTCACGGGCGGCAAAGCGGCATTCATTTTTGATGGATCATGGAATGTCTCTTCTTACCGCGCCAACTCGAAGTTTGAGATTGGCTTTGCCCAATTGCCAATCGGTCCTGTCGGACGCCGCACCATGTTTAACGGTCTTGCCGATTCAATCTGGACGGGCAGCAAGCACCAAAAAGAGGCATGGCAATGGCTGAAATACATGGCTAGCCCAAGCTGCCAAAATGTTGTTGGTGACTTCGGCGTGGTCTTCCCAGCCATTCCGAGTGCCATCAAAAAGTCAGTGGCAGCCTTCAAGAAGAAGGGCGTGGACGTCAGCGCCTTCACCAAAGAAGCCCTGGCGAAAGACGCCACCTTCTTGTTCCCAATCACCGACAACGCCGGTGAAATTGGTGACATCATGACCAAAGTGCTCGACCAAATTTTCCTCGGTCAAGCCAAAGCCGCAGACGTGCTCAAAGACGCCAACGTTAAAGTCAACGCACTCTTTAAGTAAGCCATTTCAGGAGGAACTCGAGACGTCTCGAGTTCCTCTAAACCCAATTGACTCGAGGTGAACCGATGAATCCTTCAAGAGTTATCCTGGCAAGCGCCAGCCTCCTCCTGGCGGCTTGCACAGCGCGGAGTGAATCCACAAATTCATCTCGAGCCTCGCTTCCCAATGTGCCGGTCAGCATCAAATCGAGCACTATTCTGGCTTCAGTGACTTGCGGCACAAGTTTTATTGAGCATGACCTCAGCCATACCACCATGCCAAGACTTGGTGATCGCACGGTGTACGACAGCAACGGTTCAGGTGTTGCGGTTGGCGACTTGGATCACGACGGTTTGAGCGACATTGTGCTGGGCAACATTGGCGGCTCGAGCAGCATTCAGTGGAATTTGGGAGACTTTGAGTTTAAGTCCCAGGAGCTTTTAAACAACCTTGGTTTGCCCGAAAGCCAAACTCGAGCGGTAGCTTTGGTCGATGTCAACAGCGATGGTTGGCTTGATATTGTTTTTACCCACTCGCAGGGTGGAATTTCGGCTTGGCTGAACGACCATCAAAAAGGCTTTAAGCTCGAGACGTTAAGCGGTGTTAATTTCCCCGCCTACACCATGATCTGGGATGATTTGAGCGGCACTGGAAAACTCGATTTGGTGACCGCCTCTTATGATGCGCTGCTCGAGACAGAACTGAAAGACTCGTTTTTGTTATCTCGAGGCGCGGGCGTGGTGGTTTACAAACGCAACGGTCAAGAATTTAACGGCACAAGACTCGCAAAAAATTCGCAAACCCTGGCGATGGCGCTGTTTGACGTGAACAACGACGGCAAACGCGATTTGATCGTCGGCAACGATTTTGCCGTGCCTGATCTGACATTTTTGAACGGCTCAGACTGGAAAAAAGTCAAACCCTTTAAACGCACCACCAAAAACACCATGGGATTCTCGAGCAGCGACATTGACAACGACGGTCAACTCGAGCTTTTCGCCACGGACATGAAACCAAAAATGGATGATGAAAAAGTGATCGCCAAATGGATCACCTTTATGCAAAAAACCTATGAGAAATCGCAGTACAGCAGTCTGCAACGCGCCGAAAACGTGATGGAACGCCGCAACAGTGACGGCAGTTTTCAAAACATTGCTTACGAGTTGGGGCTTGATGCCACAGGTTGGAGTTGGTCGGCAAAATTTGGAGACTTAAACAACGACGGTTTTGAAGATTTGTACGTTGTCAACGGCATGATTGACACCCAAAACTTAAAGTATTTACCCAACGATGAACTCGTTGAAACCAACAAAGCCTACCTGAACACGGGCGGGAAATTTGCACCGCAACCAAACTGGAATTTGGCTTCAAGCTCGAGTGGGCGCGGCATGAGCATGACCGACCTCAACAACGACGGACAACTGGATATCGTGGTCAACAACCTTGCCAAACCCGCGCAAGTTTTCGAGAATCAACTTTGCGGCGGCAACAGCCTGGAAGTCGAACTGAGCTGGTTAAACTCGAGCAACACCAAAGGCATTGGGGCAAAAATCTTTCTCAACTCGAGCAACGGTACAGTG
>JANLWR010000804.1:0-2845 GCA_031364625.1 Deinococcales bacterium
ACGGCTGGCAACTTGGGGATGTTCGTCCAAGGCTAAAATGTTAAGCTGGCATCATCAGAGGACGCGTTCCTCGAGTTTAAATTTCACTGGGGGAAAAGATGTTACTTCGACGTGTTTACACTTTGCTGGGTTGGGCTTTTATTGCGCTAGGCGCTTTTTTCTTAATTTCTGGTTTTGTCAACGGACTGACCAAAGGGGATTTTTCAACCGTTTTCTTGGGCTTGGTGATCGGCGCATTCCTTGGCATTTCAGGTTTTATCATTCGCACCTTTGCCCTTGGACCTGCCGAAGCTGGCATTTCGTACCTGGGTGTTGACGAGAAAGCCAACCTCGAGAAAGCCGCATCATTGGTTCGTAAACCACAAAAAGTCGCTGCCAAGTAATTTAGATTTCTTAAAATGCGGGCTTTCATCCCGCATTTTTTGTTGGAAGCTCGAGGTGAGTTATGAATATTTTGCTGGTATTGGCAGGTATTGTGATTTTATTTTTTGCGGCAGCCTTGTATTACGCCCTGCGCTTCCCAAACGGCAAAATTTTTCCAAGCCGCCGCGATAAATTGCTGCGCAAAGTTGGACCGCTGGCGGTTGGTAAACTCGAGGATGTCACCATCAGGTTTTTGACCCGCGCCGGCAATGAAACCCGCGTGATGCTGGCGGCAATTTACCGTTACGAATACAAAGACGCCAGCTTCACGATTACGCTGCCGACCGAAAGCGCCAAGCTGGGCGGCGAAAAAATCAAAAATGCCATTTCAAACAAAGAACAGATGCGCGAAATGCCCGAACGCCTCGAACTCGAAAACGGCACGACGCTCGAGGGGCGCGAAACCATAAGACAGCATTACCTCGAGTTATTGCGGCTTCGCACGCCAGAGGTCAGCGTGCTATTTGACCGCAAGAAACCCATGATTTCAACAGTGCGCGATTGGCGTTAAGTTTGGCTCGGATACTTTCAAATGCGGTTTCTCGAGCTTTAACGGTTTTACTTGCAGGCGTTCAAACATTAGGGCTATACTCGGCTCACCGTGCCCAAGTCACTGACCAGCAAAACCCAGGTTCGACACGCCCCAAATTGGCGCTCGAGTTGGGCTTTTGGTATTGCCGGTGGTGGCGGTGGCGACCCCGCTTTAAAGGTGTTCTAAGGTTTTTCTGAGCAGATAGTCTGCCGTGCCTTTAAGAATACTTTCAAGGAGTTGTCATGCGAAAAATTATTTTCGCGGTTGTTGCTTTAAGTTTGATTGGGCTTTACGCCTCGGTCAGCCAAGGGCAGAACCGTACACTGGTGCTTTACAACTGGTCTGAATACATGGATCCTCAGATCATCAAAAATTTTGAAACCAAATTTCAAGTCAAGGTGCAGCAAGCCTTTTACGAATCTGACGATGACATGTTCGCCAAGCTTCAATTGAGCGGCACCAACCAGTACGATCTGGTCGTGCCAAGCACCGCCTTGGGTGCGGTCATGATTCGGGCTGGGGTGCTGAAAAAACTTGATCTGGCAAAACTACCGAACCTTAAAAACCTGGCAGCACGCTTTCAAAAACTTCCGAACAACGCCAGCGATTACCTTGTGCCGTACCAATGGGGAACGATGGGAGTCGCCTACCGAGACGATAAAGTTCCCAATATTGAGAAAAGCTGGGCAGTCTTCTTTAACCCCAAAAAACAGGCGGGGAACTTCTCTTTGCTTGACGTACCACACGAGACAATCGGTGCGGCACTCAAATTTATGGGCAAAAGCTTAAACTCGAAAAACCAAGCCGAGATTCAAGCCACCCTGCCGATACTCGAGTCTGCGCTGCGGCGTTCTATTGGGCTGACTGGCGGCACGGACGCGGGCACAAAATTGATGGCAGGGTCGGTCAATTACGCCATGACGTACAGTGGCAACACGGTCAGAATCGCCGAGGAAAACAAGCACATCAAGTATTTCATACCCAAAGAGGGCAGCGAATTGTTCCTCGACACGATTGCGATCCCGGCTCGAGCACCACATGCAGAACTGGCGCATCAGTTCATCAATTATTTGCTGATGCCTAAAGTTGGCGCTCAACTCTCGAATTACAACCGTAAGGCAACCAAATGATTTTCTCAACCCCAAGTTGGCGTTTCAGTTCAGTTTCGATCTCCGACTTTTGCATTCCTGGGTTGCGGTTCGGGTGCAGCAAACACTGCTCGGTCGTAATCAGTGTACCCTCGCCGTCCACAACGATGCTGCCACCTTCAAGAATCATTTTGGAAACCCGTTTGGCAATGTTCAGATGCTCGAGCAGCAAACCCGCAAGCTTTTCGTCCTTGTCCCAGGGAGGAAATTTTTCACCCCAGGCGTTAAAACCAAAATGTACCGCCTCGCGTTTGTTGGCGTTCGTGATAAAAATTGGTCCGTTGTCGCGCATCCACGCATCGTCCACGGGCAACTCGAGAATTTCGATGCTTGGCTCGAGGTAGGCTTTCGCGGTTTTGCCCGAACCTGGCGCTGTGACCATCAGAACGGGTTCAAAACGGGCGATGGCGTTGGCAACGCCAGCCCATTCGCGGCGGGCAGCTTCAAAATCTGCCACGAGGGTCCAGTAATCTCTGGCAGGAAAAGACATCAGGCAGCGTTCGTGCCGCGACCATTCGGCTGGCATGGTCAGTGTTTGAGTTGCAATCACAATTTACCTCGCCTTCAAACGCGTCCAAATGGCATCGTAGAATTTAACCCCGTCGCCGAGCGGACCGATCAGCTCGAGTTTGTTCATGTCGCTTGGGCTTGGGTAAATGATTGGATTGATCTGGTCTTTGGCAAGAATGAACGGTTTGGCGGCTTGATTGGGTGTGCCGTAACGGTTGTAATTCGAGAGTTG
>JANLWR010000829.1:0-1868 GCA_031364625.1 Deinococcales bacterium
CCTTCTTTGAGGGCAAAATAGCCGTCGGTGCGCTCGAGAACTTCTTTGGTGATTTCGAGTCCGTACATTTCGCTCGGCTCGAGAATTGCCAGCAAGATCAGGTCGAGGTTGCCTTTCATCAAGTTTGCGTCGATCATGTTGATTCCCCTCAATACAATATTTTTTGACGCTCGAGTGACGTGTTTTGCACGTGCGACTCGAATGCTGAGGTTTGTATTTGATCTAAATCCTGTCGGTATTATGAACCTATGTCTCTCACTTTGTCAAATCCTTAATTTATGTGAGACAGGGCTAAAAGTATGTTGATCCAAAATTTCCGCTTCACACTCCAAGGTTTTTGTCCTCCCCTGATTTTAGGACACTCCAGCACTGCGTGCTGGAGGTGGCGAGGAACGAGCGCCCCAAGCCCGTCAGGTGCTGCCGTAAGGGGCAAGAAGCCGGTGGGGTCGTGCGGCACGAATTCTACGACTGCATTTCGCACGACCTCCCGCCGCTGAGACGGCGACCCCCTTCTTGACCATAAAACGCACCTTCGGGCATGGTCGCTACTTCGCAGGGGGTACTTCTTTCGTGGGGTCAACACACTTTTAGGGGTATCTCATTTATGTTGGGATTCTCTGTAGTTCCAACCGTTATAGTGCAGCTCAAGCTTCACCTCGGGGGTAAGACATGAACGTTCGTCAAGACGTGGCTTTGGCACTTTTATTCGTCGCGGTTTCAATCGTTTTCAGCACCGTCATGGGTTCAATGCTTTTGAACCCCACAAAACTCCCGCTCGGGGATGGGAAATTCTCGAGCAGCCCCAAAGTTGGTTTTGTCTTTTCGTGCAACACCAGGTTTCAATCTGGCATCGGCGCGTTCAAAGACGGGGTTTGGATTAAATCGGACGGCACGTTTGATGCGACCGCCAAAGCAGTGGTTGACGGCAACGTGATTTGGAAAAACCATAGACTACGGATCACACTCGAGAAAGATTCCAGGAAAATAATTGGGAATAACTTGCCAAACCATGCCACGGGCATTTTCCCAATTTCTGCCAACGACGACGCATTTGCCTACGACCGCAACCCAAACCGCATCAATGAACAAATACTTGGCTTGACGCTTCCAGCCGTACCAAAAAATGCCGCTCGAGCCTCGTGCCTCGGCATGGGTCCGATAGGAGTTTTGCTGTCGGGCAGTTGGTTGTTTAACGCCCTCGACGAGGGCGGGCGCGATGCCGTGGCGCACGAAATCCAGGATGCCTGCGATGGACACCCCGAGCAACGCGGGGCGTACCATTATCACAATGTCTCGAGTTGCGTTTTGAAGCAAACCAACGGGTCTGGATTGGTCGGTTATGCGCTCGACGGTTTTGGAATTTTTGCAGCCAGCGAAAACGGTAAATTGCTGACCAACGCCGACTTGGACGAATGCCACGGTCATAGCGGTGAGATTCTCTGGAATGGCAAAAAGGTTTTGATGTACCACTACCATGCGACGCTCGAGTTTCCGTACACGATTGGCTGTTTTAAGGGAACACCCGTCGTTGGAAGACGTTAAACTTCGAGCCGAATCCAGCGTTTGATCCAACCCAGTTTTCGGCTGTGATACGCAATTTTTAACCATTGACCGCCGTCGGTGTCGAGCAGCTCGAGAATCAAGATTCGGTCATTTTTGACAATGTAATTTTTGGTGATCGCACTTTCTTTTGGGTTGAGATACAAGAACACTTTGGCTTGTGGAACACGGCGCACTGGGGTTTGCAGCGTTTCGTACTCGTAGCACCTCGAGCTTAAAAGTTGTTTGTTGTGATGGTACGTGATGACGTTCCAGAGCAAATTGTCAAGGTTTTTGTCATCAAAAAACCCTTCCAGAAACGCCATTTC
>JANLWR010000838.1:0-4833 GCA_031364625.1 Deinococcales bacterium
TTTTACAGACCTTGCAACAGGCCGTGTGTTCCTGTGTCGCCGTGATGATCTAGGTCAAAACGCTCGAGCCGCAGGCGGTGGCCCAAATGCTCCAAGACCTTAACCTTTCCGATCAACTCGGGCCGAACCTGCACCGGTTTACCGGCGGCAACCCGTTGTTCCTGCTCGAGACCCTGCGCAGCCTGACCGAACGCGGCAGCCTCGAATCGTTGACCCCAGAACGCTTCGAGAACCGCCGCCGCATTTCGGGTCTGGCACGTTCTCCACGGGTGCAAGCCATCATCGAACGCAGACTCGAGCGCCTGTCCAACGCGGCACTGGATCTTTCTCGCGTCGCCGCCGTGATGGGAGAATACTTTAGCCTTGAACTGGGGGCAAAGGTGCTGGGCAAAGAGCTGATCGAAACGGCTCGAGTCGGAGCGGAACTCGAGAACAGCCAGGTGCTTCGTGGAAATCGTTTCAGTCACGATCTGATTTTTGAAACGGTGCTGGAAAACATTCCCGAATCGCTGTTGCGCATTTTGCACGGACAGGTCTTAAAGGCGTTTGAAGGGCGGGATGTTCCGGCTGTGGTGCGACTCAAACATGCGCTCGCCGCCGAATCGGCGCAGGCGATCACCCAGTACGCCTTGACTGCCGCCGCCGAAGCCAGCAAGCTTTACGCCCACGAGGAGATTTTCTCGCTCCTTAAACAAGCCGCAACCCTTTTTGAACGCCTGGGTTTGCCAGCTCAGGCGGCACTGATTTTGACCACACTGGCGGCTGCCATGACCCACACCGGCAGGGTTGTCGAATCCCTCGAGACTCACCTTCAAGCCTTGCGCCTGTATCAACACCTTGGCGACGACGCCAGCCTGGCTCAACTTCACTTGCAACTCAGTTTGCTGTACCGAACCCTGGGTGAAATTCAGCAATCAAAACACTATGCCAAAATGGCACTAAACCATTACCGCCAACGGAACGACCTGTCACATGTCGCACGGGCGTTGTGGCGTTTGGGAGAAGCGCACTGGTGGTTGCGCGAGTTTAGAGAAGCCCAAGCCTGCCTGATTGAAGCCCTCGAGTTGGGAAAGCAAATCGGTGATACCGAAGTCACAGTTTGGGTGCAAAAAACCCTTGGGCAAACCGTTTATTTTCTGGGTCAACCAGAACAAGCCCTCGAGCTGTTGGAAGCAGCCGTCGAACAGGCGGTACTCCTGAACGACCGAATTGCGCTGGGTTGGGTGCATTTTGACTTGGCTCGGGTGCAACTGGCGCTGGGGCTTTATCAAGATGCGACCCTGCACAACCAAACTGCTTTGGAATTGTTCGAGCAGAGCGGTCACAAGGCGGCAATACGCGTGACCAAAGTCGAGCTGGGTCAATTGGCAGCCCTGGACGGAAGGCTCAGCGAAGCCAGAGAAGCCCTGACCCAGTATCATCAGGAAGTCCTCGAGTCCCGCGAAAATGATGCGCTTTTCGACATGCTGGTCGGTGATGCCGTGCTGCTGGTCAAACAAAACCGTCAAGAATCCGCAGCCGAACTGGTGTTCCACATTTTGGGGCAACCTTTGAAGGATAATCCATTTGCCCATGTACGCGCCAAGCAAATTCTGAATCAACTCGAGCAAGAACTGCTGCCAGCCGAAATGGCGCACGCCAGAGTACAAGTTGCGAACAAAGATTGGGGACAAATCGTTCAGCTTCTCGAGACCATCTGAGATTCGAGTTTTAAATCTTCGTGAGTTTCTGGCGTCCCGCGATTGCCCGTCCGAGCGTGACCTCATCCGCGTACTCGAGCGCCCCACCCACGGGCAACCCGTAAGCGATTCTCGAGACGTTTACGCCCAAAGGCTCTAAACTGCGTTGCACGAACATGCTGGTGGCTTCACCTTCGACGGTGGTGCTGGTCGCCAGGATCACTTCCACGGGAGCACCCTCACGGTTTTGAATCCGCTCGAGCAACCCCGCAATTTTGATTTGCTCGGGTCCAACGCCGTTCATTGGACTTAACGCGCCGTGAAGCACGTGGTACAAACCCTCAAATTCGCCGCTGCGTTCAATGGCGATCACATCGCCCGGTTCTTCGACCACGCAAATGATGTTCTGATCCCTGCTTGCGTCGCTGCACACCGCGCACAAGTCGCTGTCGGTGATGTTGTAACAAACTGGGCAGAGCTTCAAGATTTTTTTCGCCTCGAGAATCGCGTCGCTCAAGTTCTTCACGTCCTGGTCAGAACTCGAGAACAGATGAAACGCGAGCCGTTGCGCACTTTTCGGTCCGACTCCTGGGAGTCTCGAGAGTTCACGGATGAGTTGAATCAGGCTGTTGGGGTATTTCACATTGCCCCTTTATCGCATTCCTGGCATTCCACCAAGACCGCCCATGATTTTTTGGACTTCGGCTTGTTGGAGGTCATTGGCTTTGTTTTGCGCGTCTTGAATGGCGACCAGCAGCAAATCCTCGAGCGCTTCGACATCGCTGGGGTCAACCACCATTTTATCGAGTTTGATGCCGCGCACCGCACCCGAACCGTTAACGGTCACGCTGACCATGCCGCCGCCCGCGCTGCCAACAATCGCGGTGGCGTCGAGACGTTCTTGCATTTCGGCTTGGGCGACTTGCGCTTTTTGCGCTTGTTTCATGAGTTTTTGAATGTTCATAAAACCAGTTTACCGTGTTTGATAAAACCTGTGTACTGCAACTTTTTAAATTTGTTCAAACCAGCGCTGAAACCTCCCTGAGTCTCTTTGGATAATCTCGAGTCAAGGCTGAGATTTTCACGAAAAGCCTTGACTCGAGCGTCAGAAAATTCAGAATGCCATGCCCCAAACTAAACCGTGTAACGTTTGTTCCAACTTGTCGGAAAGCTCAATTTGTTGCCGTAAACAAATCGAATCAATTGCCCGTGATGCTGTACCTCATGCTCGAGCAGCTCGAACGCAAGGTCAAGTTGCGCATCTGTGAAATTTGTGAAATCAATTTCGCCAAGTTGCTTGTGCGTTTCTTCCAAAACCTCGAGCACCGATTCTTTCAGGCGTGGCATTTTCAGGCTGCACGAAAAACCCTGCCAGCCACCAACCTCGAGCGCTTTAAGGTAACTCTCTCGAGCGCCGACAACGCACCAAAGCTGTCCCGAGATTTGATTGGAAGGCAGGTTTGGCAAGTCCAAGCTTAAGGATTCTTCCTCGAGATGCGCCACAAGGTCGTGCGTGAGTTGGAAGGAATGCTCGAGTTTTGTTTTGAGGTGGTGGGTCATGGCAAATTCCTTGGTGGCTCGAGTATGATGTGGTTTTGGAAGACTCGAGAAATTTTTGTAGGCAGTTCGGTATTTTTTAGATGCTAAATTTCCACATTTTTCCAATAGTTAAAATAGGAAACTAGTCATTCATAATTATTTATAATTAATTTTGATACTACTAATAGGTAATGCTTTAGGCATCTGAATTCCTGGAGTATACTTCTCTTGTATCCATTCAACAATAAAACTACGAAATTCTTGAATATACTGATATATCGGATCAAAGTTAAAAGATTTTTCCCCTATACCTAGCGCTACTTTACTTAAAAATCTTCTTTCATGGGTATCGTATATCAAACTTGCGTACTCAATCCCTTCGATTTTTACACCTGCAAACGCTATGTGTATTTCAGTCTCATCGTTTGGATTTAGCCATGCAAGTGAACCCCATACAGGAAATTTATTGTGCGGGATTTTTGACAATTCACCTCGAAGATGCTGGATATAGTGACGACAAAACTCCGCTTCTTCTGTTTTCAATAGGAATTCACGGAGTTCTTGTTGTTTTTTACTCAAGCCTGGAATACTTTGGGCAACTTCACGTACTCGGTGCAACACGTCGATAAATGTCCAACACTGGAGAAATGCAGACGAGATTAGTTCTGGCTTTTCCTTCAATTGAATACATAAACCATATATTTGACTGTAAGTTAAATCCAACATTTCAAAAGACATATTTAGTGCATCAAGACATAATACTAGTCTAAAATCAATAGATGCGTGCATTAGTAGTATTCCTTATCATAATTGTATTACAAGTATAACATAATCCTTTCGACAAGCGTATTGAATTATGACATATTCGGAATTTCAAGGATTCAAGCATTTTATTTCCTCTTCGGTGTTTTCACTTCACCACAATACCCGTTTCTCGAGTTTCCCACCCAAAAAAATCCCATCTCGAGCTTTAAAAGTTTATTTGGTTTTGGCTTGAAATTTTAAACTCCAATTGCTTTTGGTCAAGTTCGTGAATGTGATTGAAGCTGGCTCGAACGTCACACCTGGCGCGGTCGGCACCACTGTAAAACTCGAGTTGTTCGGTCTGGTGCAACTCCAGCGTTGAGCGTTGTTCCAAGTACCACAGTTTGAACCCAAACCAGCAAAAGAAATGCTCAGACCTGTTAAGCCAGTAATGTCGCCGCCGACATCAACTCGAGCTTTGAAGGCGGTTTCGGCTCTTAATACGGCAGCGCCGGGGTCTTGTGAAAGGGGTTTACTACTTTGCTGCTCGAGTTTGCCGCGTTTGATGGCATTTTCCAGGGCTGGCAAATCACCGTTTGGTAATGTTCGCGTCCACCAATTTGGGCTTTCACTGTAAACCCAGACAAATTCGTCGCTGGTGCGCAAACCGTGATAGATGTTGTGGGCGATTAAATTGCGGCGCTCGGTGTCGTTTTGCAGGTAGTAGCCAAAAAACCTGGCGCTGTCAAACAGGTTCATGATCCCGTCAAGGTAGATGGAGTTGGCAAATTTGAATTGGCGCGTAAATTTAGGGCGCAAGGCTGGCGCAATAAAAATTTGAGCCTCGTTCAGGGCGCGGTTTCGTCCTGTA
>JANLWR010000900.1:0-7539 GCA_031364625.1 Deinococcales bacterium
CCTGTACATGCCCCAAGCCTTGGACTGGGGTGGATTCGGACCAACCTCGAGCTTAACCCCAGGAACAGAAGGTGGGTCACTGATTGCTCCCGTTTACGCCAGCATTCCAAACCCAGTGCAATTCGTAAACCTGGCAACCAAAGCCGCCGCGCTCGACCCACTGGTTGGCTATTCGTACATCATGCAAAAATATCCATACATGCTCAACCCAGTTGGCAACAGCGTCTTGCAAAACAAAGGCGTTTTGAGTTTAGCCAACGTGACCAACGAACCCACAACGGGCATTGCGCAACTCGAGCAACTCAAATACAAACTTTCGACCCGTGAAGATATTTTCAACCGCCCATACCAATGGTCGCTCACTGGCGCAGCCAAACCGACCGGTAGCGAAGGGGTCGGCACACTGCGCGAAGTGGAAGCCGTCGGTTATGCCCCATTCTTGCGCGTGTACTCTAAAGTTGATACGGAAATCAGTCCAAGACCAGTCAGCTTGATGGTGTCGTGCCTTCAACTCGGATTTTTACCATTTGAAGTGATTTTTCCCGTACCTGTTTCACCAGGACCACTGCCTGTCGCGTACACCGTACCGCGCGTTCATACACAATGGATGAGCGTACCAGAAGGTTACGAAATTCCGAAAGTCAAAGGCGTTCCAAGCTTTAAATCCTTGGTTGGAGTCAACTTTTCAATTCCTTCAATGCCAACAATACCAACAATGCCAACTTTTGAAACACCTAAAATTCCAACCATTGAGGCGAGTACCCAAACCCTGACCAAAGCAGTGAATTTACCCGCAGGTTATACCGTACCAAATGGCACAAGTCTGATTCTGGCAAATGGGCAAGTTTTAAATGCTGGCGACACTTTAAAACAAGCACTGACCATACCTGTTGGCACGACAATGACAACTGATGCGGCTGGTAAAGTCATAACAAAACTACCAACGTTACAAACCACCACGGGAGGCTCGGCTGGAACAACCAAACCCGCAACCACACCGGGCACACCAAGCACAACCACACCTGTAAACTCGAGCACCAAACCCAGCCCTTCCGTGGTGATACCCGTGCCAACACCAGGCACAACCACGACGCCAGGTGGCATACCCGCAACCACAAACCCAAACACAGTTGCCAACAATGGACTCCCAAAAACAGTTAACCCTGAAGTCGCAGGACCTGTTTCAACGGCGGGATACAGTTGGCCCGAAGTCTCTCGAGCAAACCGTCCAAGCCAATGCGCTCAAGTCGCAAACATTCTTCTGGTTGGTGCTGGCGTTGGTACAGGAATCAACACAAACAACTCCAATTACGCCCAGTTTAACGATGCCAGCTTTAACGCAACCAAAGACTTCCAAGGCACAATAGGTTTTACTGGACGTGACGTTGACGGTATTTTAGGTCCACAAACCTGGCCCAAATTGATTACCAAAAGCAACGTCAGCAGCAAACCATACTGGGCAGCATTGCAAATTGCTTTGATCGCCAAAGGTTATTCTGTGCCTTGGAATGCGACCGTCAACGACCCAGAAACCCTGGCAGCCCTGAAACAATACAACCAATCTCGAGGGATGAATCAAAGCAACGCGACCTTATCCACTTGGTCAGGTTTGTTAAGCCCTTGTACTGCCGTTGGATCTCAACCTTCAACAACTCAACCCAATAACCAACCAACAACACCAGAACCGACAACGCCCTCAACACCGGTCACAACCGCAAACTTTCCAAGGTTGTCTCGAGGAGATTTGAGCCACTGTGTGCAAATGTTAAACGCCCTGTTGTACGGAATGAAACTCATTAATGTACCAACAAAAGTTGATGATTTTCTGTCCGCCGCAGGCGATTACGGCAATGCCACCGAAGCTGCCATTATCAAATACCGTCAACAAAATGGATTCACCAGTGGCGATCCTAAATCTGTCGATGCCACCATTTGGTTTGGTTTGTTCGGAAGCGCAAACAACAAAGTTGGTAAAATCCTCGCGATTCAAATCGGTTTGTATAAACAAGGTTACGATGTGCCAATCAGTGGTTCGCTGGATGCAAAAACCCAAGGCGCTCTGAACGAATTTGCGGCTCGGCACGGTTTGTCTGCCACCCTGAACGAAAGGGTGTTAGGTTTGCTGTTAACACCGTGTGGTCAAACAGTGGTACGAAACAGTGGTGGATTTGGCGAACCCAGCCCACAACCCACCCCAGTTGACCCCAGTCCAACAACTGACCCGCCACCTTCTGACCCTCCATATGAATCGACCCCCGTCCCTGCATATGGAGCAATAGCTTTAAGTCCCTATTTTGATCCCAATGCTTTACTTGCTGGTCGCCCATACCAACCAGATGAAACCAGACTTTCCTCACCACCAGATTTGAAATCTGCAACCAAACGACCTGTTACTCGAGTGACCGCTTCAGTCTTTTACCCATATTGCTTACTTGCGGACATGTCTTTTAAAGCTAGCTGCGATCCAAAAATTGAAGGACCACCATTAGACCCTTACGGCAAAAACCTTTACGGCAATTATTATGCTGTTGCCATCCCTGGAATGAAAGTCCTCGCACCTGACAGAGGTGGATGCGCAATTCCTTGGGGTTCGGTCATCAACATCACCAATCCAAAAAACGGAAAGTCCGTCAATGCCTGGGTTCTCGACGGAGGTCCTTACATTCCAAATCGCAATTTGGACATGACCGAACCAGTCGAAAAAGCTCTTGATTTTCGTGAAACGGTCAGTCCAGTCGATGTTGAACTGGTGTGGGTTCCAGCCCCTTACGACAATCGCAAAACCTACTGCTTTGGAAACAAAATCGATAAATCTGGGGATCGTACCACCAGAACCATCAAACCAGGACCAACCATTGGTTACGTCAAATAAACCTTAAACCCGCACATAACCCCTAGCGAAAGAACGGTTTAAAAGCCGTTCTTTTTTGCATCTCGAGAAACCCCGTAAACCTCGAGCATCAAAAGCTTAAAGCCGTAAAGAAAGCTCGAGATTTTTTGTGCGGTTTGCTACTTCGGGTTTTGAAGGCGCAGTAGGGTGTTGTTAACCAAAATTTATTTTGGACGAGTTTCTTGACAACTCGATGTTAACCCCGATTCAGAACCGTGGCGATCCGCTTTGGTTTTGGTTCGGATCATTTTATGTAGGTTATTAGTTTGAAAGACAAGTATAAGATCTTAACGGGTCAAACGCTTTCTGTGCTTGGCACAGCAGTGACAGAAAAAGCATTGCCGATTTTGATATTAGCGTTTTCAGGAGATCCAACTCTTGCTGCGTTAATAAAAACGTGGGCAACAGTACCAATGCTGCTCTTAGCACCTTTGCTGGGAGTATGGACTGAAGGACTTCAGCCACGTGCTTTGGTAGCTCTGAACGTAGTGTTTGCTATTACGAGTGTCGTGCTTGTAGTAGCCGTAAAGTCCAAAGTAATTTGGGCTATCACATTAGCTCTGTTTAGTGCTCAGATTGTCCAAGCAATCTTCATCCCCTTGTATAACAAGACCCTTGTGATCTTGACCCCCGAACCAGGAGAAGGCGATAAAGTTGCCAAACAACAATCCATAGCATCGCGCATAGCGACAAGTGTGGGAGAAGGATGCGCTCCTTTTCTTGCAGCGAAGGTTGGTGCATTTGCGTTCTTGCTAGATGCGGGTAGCTTCATCCTAGCAGCGTTTGTGGCATTCACGCTTCCAGCGTCATGGGCAATCGCTCGTGCTAAAGTTCGCACTTTAGCCGAAACCGCAGGTGTTGAAGAAACCGCCCTTGCTATTGTTGCTGAAGCTCCTCGGAGTCGGAGCGCAAAAGCAATGGTAAAACAAATGGGTTTTGATCTGCTCGAGGGTTTGAAGATAGCAGACAAAGGTCTGTTACTTCTATTGTTGGTTTCATACGCTGTTTGGACTTCAGAAGGATACGTCCTTCCGAAGTTCGAGAGCAACGAGATAACCCTTGGGGCGCTGTTTGTTACGAAAAGCTTAACTGAAGCTTTAGTTGCAGGAGCAATGTTAAAATTTGGTTGGAATTACTCCAACAAGGTTTTGACCGCTACCGCATTGTGCTTAGGCTTTTCCAGCCTGGTACTTGCATCTGCAACGACCTTCGGAATGCCAGCAGAGTTTGCTGCCATGGTGCTTTCGGGCATCGGCAGCAACGTTGTAGGTACAGGTGTCAACAAACGCCTTGCCTATTCGGATTCGTCCGCAACGGCTCGATTAAGTTCATTAATCGGGTTCGCCAACATTGCTGGTGGATTGATTTTCGTAAACGTAGTAACACAAATTGCAAAGGCGACTAGTCCTGCGATTTCGTTTACTGCGGCAGGGGCAATAATGATAGGAGCTACGCTATTAGTGTTCCTATTCATTCGTCCTCGCAACGAAGTCTAACCAACACCCGTTCAAGTAATGCTCCACGACAGCATTACTTGAACCGCGCAGAGCACATAGGCGCGTTATAAATTGAATCATTCCGCAAGGTCTAAAACTGCAAGGTTTTAGGTGCTACCCCTTCTTGGGTAAAAAATAGAATGGTCTTGGAAACCATAAGGGTTGCGTCCGCAACGTAACCCATCCTTGTACACCCAACTTGCTCATCTCGAGCTTGTTGGTTTTTATGCGAAGTGAAACCACTTCGTTAAGACAATGGCAAGTTTAGTACCATCTCACTGGCGTATATTTCATTTGGTTGTATCGAAGGGACCTAACGGTAATCCTTCCACAATCAATGGAGATAACGAACACCAAGACGACATTGCTAACCTGAATGACCACGACTCGTGGCATCATGGTGATTGGGCAGGTGTTCGCAAGTTCGTATTGCCTTTCTGTAAAATGTACGGCTTCAACGCTTTACAAATCTCTCCTATCCTAAAAAATGGGAAGGGCACAGAATGGGAAGGCAAGCGCTATCAGCCTTACCACGCCTACCACATTGAAAAATTGTGGGCAGACCGTGGCTCCATCAAATTAGAACCTCACTTCGGCAATCGTGCTGAACTCGAGGCTCTAATTCAAGAAGCTCACGGTATGGGTATTCAGGTCATCTCAGACCTAGTACCCAATCACCGTGGGTATGAAATCGAACAACTCCAAAGCGACCCCGACTTTTTTCACAACCAAAACGACATTGATTTGTCGAAGTTGGCTGGGGATAAAAAACGGGAAGTCGAAGTCACCCCAATGGGAGGCTTACCCGACTTACGCCATTCCCATTGGGAAGTGCGCCGTCGTCTGGATTTGGAATTTCTATTCCATGTCCAGTTGGGGTTCGACGGTTTCCGTATCGATGCCATGATGCACATGGACGAAGAGTATCGCCACCATATGGTTAACTACAGCCCCTTGGCTGGTTTTCCTATTGTCGGTCAAAACTCTAAACCCATCTTTGGCGAAAACTACTCCGGTAATTTATTCAAAGACGACGAAGATGTACCATCCAACGGTCATCTTGCGATGTGGCAGAATGGCTATGGATCAACCGGGCACGCCTGGTTTTTCCAAATCCAGATTGAATGTTCAAAGAAATTTGGCGATGTTACCAAAATAGCCGAAATTCAACGTCAGTTCGTCCAGTACAATGCCAATACCGTTAATTTTGTCGATAATCACGATACAGATCGTGGTTTAACGGCAGCGTTAGCTCAAGGAAACTCAGCAGAAGCGGCTGCTGAACGTGTAATGTTACAATACGTCTTGCTTTATGGATTTATTAATCCATTGGCAGTTCTTTACGCATTTGAAAATATGCCAGAAGGAGAAGGCGTTCGTGGCACTACCGCATGTCGAGTTGCTTGGACTCCCTTTGAGTTCCAAACACCTTTACTTGCACTTGTACAAAAGTTAAATTTTGTACGTGGTTCTTACGCAGCTCTCGAGCAAGGTAATTACTCCGAACGCTACGTAAGTGGCGAGTCTGGGGTTTTTGCTTATGTCCGCGCTCTCGCTCACTGCCCTTCAGTATTGGTTATCGCTAACATCTGGGATTTTGAAGTTAACGCTCAAGATCTTGATGGCGGCATTCAACTGTCGGATCATTTCGGTAATTCTTCCAATTTGATTGACCTAACCAGTCAGTCACAATCTGGTTGTTTTTCCGTTAAAGATGGTCGCTTACATGGAGTTATCCCTCCACGTCACGCCTATCTTTTAAGTGCTATCTAGGGTCTTCCCTCTTTAGCCCAGCATTTAACTTTAGGTCTTCTTACCGTTAAATGCTGTTATTAAAAAGCAGTCAAGATGCTTTTGCTGTAGCCATCAAACAATACACTTTGTGTGTTGTTTGATGGTTTTTTTTTGCTTTTTTTCCGCTCGAGCAATACCATTTTGAACTGTTTCGCAAATTTCAAACTCGAGTTTTAACAGCAAAAAGCCCCTCGGGTTTCAAGGGGTCTACTGTCATCTAAAATTTAATTTTAAACTCGAACAATTGAAAACAAGAATATTTATAGTTTTAAATCAAAACTCGAGTTTGGTTGTGTTGTTTGTTATTTTGAATTCTTGTTTCCCAGGATCGAGTCTGTATTTTGATGCGTACTTGTGGTTTCTCGAGTTACTGTTATTTTTGTTACTGGCGTGTGTCGCGTGTTTTTTTGGGTTTTGTCAGCCCCTCTTGACAATTCTAATATTCATCAATATACTTCGTTAACTAATTTAATTAACTTGTTTAAAAAACCCCAGGAGCGTTACATGACCATCGTTCATAATTTACGTCACCACAACCGAGAACGGGTCATGGGTTTGTTATTAAACGGCGAGAATCTGTCCAGAACCGATATCGCGCTGACGGTGGGACTCTCAAAAGTCACGACCACCAGCATCGTGAACAGTCTGATTCAAGAAAACTTTCTGATCGAAACCACCAAAACGCTTAACGGCACGGGACGCCCCGCAGGCTTGGTCGAACTGCACCCCAAAGCGGGTACGGTCGTTGGGATCGACATTCAAACCAATGCTGTACATATGCTGTACGGCGACCTGAGCGGCAAACAAACCCAGCTCGAAACCCATGCGGTCAGCGACAGCAAAAACATTACCAAAACAGTTTTAAACACCCTCAAAAAACTGCAACTCGAGCAACCACACGGAACGTTGCGCCAAGTGGTCATGGCAGTCCCAGCGCCAGTGACCTTGGACGGTGACATCTCGAGTCCGAACCGTTTACCCGAACTGAACACGGGCACAATTAAAACTTGGGCGCAACAACAAAACATTCACATTCAATTCGAGAACGACATCAACCTGGCGACCCTTGCCGAATTTGAACAGGGTGCAGGCACAAACTGTCAGAATTTCGCGTTGCTCAGTGAACGCGGCGGCGGTGTTGCACTCGGACTTTTTATTGAAGGTCAGTTGTACAAAGGCGCGGCAGGTCAAGCGGGCGAACTGGCATTGATTGGTTGGGCGCACCAAGGACAGCTTTCCTCCGTCGAAGAACTCCCGCTCGAGGCTCGAGAATTGGCTTTGGCGCAAGTTTGCAGTGTGGTCGCGGTGGTGCTAGACCTGGAATTGTTCTTGGTGCATCAACAGGCGGGCGGCGCGGCG
>JANLWR010000908.1:0-2873 GCA_031364625.1 Deinococcales bacterium
TCGAGTGGAATGATCGTGAAATCTGGCAGGGGTTTGGTGTTGCTGATCTCGAGTTTGATTGGTGTTTGTTGACAAATTCTGGCTTTTTCACGCAATGCCAAAAAAAGTGCGTCATGAAGTTCAATCAGCCATTTGTAATGCAAATCGTTCATTGGGGCAACCTCGAGAATCAAACCATCAATCAATTCAACCCGTTGATCGGCAAAAATCCCCTCTTCGCACAATCGGTCAAACGCAGCAATACTGAACCGAAATAAGGCTGGCTCGAGTGCTTCGTTGTATTGAATTGCTTGGGTCATGTTATTCCCTCCAGACTCATGCGTTCACCTCGAGCGGATGTACTGCGGTAATCTCTGTGAAGCGTTTGAAATCTGTGGTGTTGATCGTCAGAATATGCTCGAGGTTATGGGTTAGCATCGCGGCAACGAGCCGAGTGTCGTGAACTTGTTTACCACTGACTTTGTAGTTTGTAACCAACTCGAGCCAGGTGTCAAATATCTTTTCTTTGTCGCGTAGTAATTCGTAATGTAGGAGTAAATCATCAATTTCGATTCGGGTTTTCTCGAGATCGTAACCTAAGCCATTTGCGGCTGTTGGTCGTGTTGCCACTGCCCACAGTTCAATAATATTTTGTGGTACAAGAACGGCAATGTTTTCACTTGTTGCCAGTTGATACATCGCTTGCTTGACAACACCATGATCTTGACTTTTTGGGTCAATGAGTCTGAGCAGGATGTTGGTGTCAAGCAAGTATGTTTTCATAGTCTGTCTTCGTACATGTTCTCTCGTCGGAGGTCTTCATCACTGATGTTGGTGGGTTCTACAGTTGGATCGTTTTCGATACGTTTCATCCAATTGTTAAAATCTGCAACCCGTTCGGCTGGTGTTAAGTTTCGCCATGCTGGACCAAAATTGTGTTGATGAACAATGGGCGAAAGAATCAATTTTCCTTCTCGAATTTCAACATCAAAGTTCTCATCCTGAAGTTGCTCGAGGATTGCTTCTGGGAGTTTAAGTTCTCCTGTTTTACTCAGTTTCGCGTGCATGGTCATGGGTTCACCTCTCTCGAGTTTTATTCGTCGTTCCAACGGTTTGCGTACCCCGTGTACATGGGTTTGCCATTTTGAGCAATGTATTCAAATTCTTCTTTAAAGAGGTTGTAGGCACTTTGCACGGGCATGATGCACGAATCTGCCAGCAAGCAAAACGCTTTGCCTTTAATATTCCCGAACAAATCCTCGAGAATCTTGACATCGTTCGGGTCGCCCCGTCCCGAAATCAGTTTTTGCATCAATCGCACCATCCACGTGCCGATGCCTTCGCGGCATGGGGTGCATTTGCCGCAAGATTCGTGGGCGTAAAACCGCACGTAGTTATACATCATGTTGACGATATCGCAATTTTTTGGAATCAAAATAATCCCGCCCGTGCCGAGGAACGTGCCTTTGGCGGCGCAATTTTCGTAATCGGCTTGCATGTCCAGAATTTCATCGGTAAACGGCAGCATTGGGGTACTCGAGCCGCCTGGGTTGAAGGCTTTGATAGGTTCGGTGGGTCCGCCGCCCCAGGTGTAAATGATCTCGCGGTAGGTTGTACCGAGTGGCAATTCGTACACGCCTGGGCGTTTGATTGGTCCTGAAATGTGAAACAAGAAATTGCCCTTGGACTTTTCTGTTCCCATGCTGGCGAACCAGTCCGAACCGTGTCGCATAATCAACGCACCCGAGGCGATGCTGATAACGTTGTTGACCGTGGTTGGCATTCCAAAAATACCGGCTTGCGCTGGAAATGGTGGTTTCAATCTTGGGTTGGCGCGAAGTCCCTCGAGCGAACTCATGAGGGCGGTTTCTTCACCGCAAATGTACGCGCCAGCGCCACGGTGAATGAACACTTGCATGGGCTTCCCGAAACCCATCGTGTTCTCGCCCAAAATGCCTGCGGCTCGAGCCTCGGCAATGGCATTCTCGAGGCGTTCGGCTGCCAGAATGTACTCGCCGCGAATATAAATGTATCCAACGCCTGCACGCATGGCGTGCATTCCGACCAGCATTCCTTCAATCAGTTGATGCGGGTCGTGTTCCATCAGGTAGCGGTCTTTGTACGTGCCCGGTTCGGATTCATCGGCGTTGCAAACCAAGTAATTTGGTTTTGCGCCGTCCTTGGGCATGAACGACCATTTGACACCCATCGGAAATCCTGCGCCGCCACGACCCCGCATTCCAGATTTCTTGATTTCATCTTGAACTTGCTCTGGGGTCAGCGCTAAAGCTTTTTTTGCACCTTCGTAAGCCCCGTGTTTCAGGACGTACTCGAGCGTCCAAGAATTAGGAACGCCCACGTGTTCGTAAAGACGTGGTTTAAAGCGTGGGTCGAGTCCACTGGTGATGCTTTTCGGTTTTTCTGGCGCGGTATTCTCGAGAATGGCGGTCATGCGTTTCCTCCTATAACTTGTCCATCGCTTGTGATTTGAGCGCTCGAGTCTCCAACGCGTTTGATGAAAACTGGGCTTGGTATGTCGTTGGCTGGAATGCTGCCATCACCGCGTCGTTTCAGTTCCTCGAGCAGCGCGTCGGTGCGTTTTTTGGTCAAGCATTCGGCATAACCCGCGTCGGAGATTTGCATGAGCGGCGCTGTGCCGCACGAACCGAGGCATTCGACACGTTGCAAACTGAATAACCCGTCGGGGGTCACTTCGCCCTGAGCAATCTCGAGTTTGTCTTGAAGATAATCCCAGAGTTGATCGCTGCCCGCCAATGCGCACGATAAGGTCATGCAAACTTGCAGGTGGTATTTGCCTGTGGGGATGCTCGAGTACGTGCTGTAAAAGCTCATGACGCTTGCTACTTCGGTGGCGGTGCTTTCGATAATGCCCG
>JANLWR010000937.1:0-4414 GCA_031364625.1 Deinococcales bacterium
CGGGCATGGTCGCTGTCTGTTGCCACTCCCTCTGGTCGCCAATTTTCGACGCTGCGCGTCAAACAATGTGCAAAGTGCTGTAAACCGTAAGATAGCCCCATGGCGTTTCCCACGTTCACCCTCAACCCAAAGCTCGAGTCCGCGATTTTCAGTGGTCATCCGTGGATTTACCGCGATCATCTGCCGTTCGATCATGACCTCGAGACTGGCGAATGGGTGCAAGTGATTGCAGGCAAAGCCAAAGCTTACGGTTTGTACGACGACAGCAGCCCAATCGCCATTCGACTTTTTGGGCGCGAAGAACCGAGCGCAGGTTTTATTTTTGATCGCGTTCAAACCGCACTCGAGTTACGGCAAATGCTGTTTGACAAGAACACCAACGCGCACCGCCTGATCTCTGGCGAGGGTGATTTTTTACCAGGGATTACCGTTGACCGTTACGAGCGTTACGCCGTGGTGCAAACCTACGCCGATTGCCTCGAGACAATTCTGCCTGAAGTCGTTCGCGCCCTGTCCAAAGGCAGTTTTGCCTTCAAAGGAATCGTGCGCCGCGTGGACGGCGTGATGCAGTGCTTGTGGGGCGAATTGCCACCGCCCGAACTGACGATTCTCGAGAACGGTTTGAAGATCATTGCGAACTTGTACGATGGACAGAAAACGGGCTTGTTTTTAGATCACCGTGACAACCGTGCCTTGTTGGGACGCCTCGCCACGGGCAAAACCGTTTTAAACCTGTTCGCCTACACGGGCGCATTCTCGTTATACGCCGCAAGGGGCGGCGCAACAAAAATCTCGAGCGTGGACATTGCCCCCGCCGCGATGGACGACGCGAAACGCAATTTTGCCTTGAACGGTTTTGACCCAGACCAGCACGATTTTCTGGCAGCCGATTGTTTTAATCTGCTCGAGACTTACGTCAAAGACGGTAAAAAGTTTGACCTCGTGATTCTTGACCCGCCCAGTTTGGCGCGTTCCAAAGACAACCGTTATGCCGCCGCTCGAGCCTACAAAAAACTGAACTTGCTGGCGCTTCGTTGCGTGAGCGACGGCGGAATGCTCGCCAGTGCCAGTTGCACATCTCAGATTTCGCCAGAGCATTTTAAAGAAATTCTGCTCGAGGCTGCGCTAGACGCCAGAAAACGCTTGCAGATTTTGCAAGAGAACGGTCATGCGCCAGACCATCCCGTGCCTGTGGCGTTTCCTGAAGGAAGGTATTTAAAATTCGTGCTGACTCGAGTGACATAAATCAGTCAACCGAAACGGCAAGCATTCTTCCTTTGGCAAACTCGAGGAAGGTATCCCGAATCTCGAGGTCGGGAATGGTGTTCGCAAGAGTTTGAATCATGTTAAGCGCCGCGTCTCGAGCTTTCTGGGCTGGCTCGAGGTTTTGATTGTTGCAGGTTAACAAAACAACACTCAAGTTATCTGACATTAAATCTCGAGAAATTCCCAGGGGGATGTTCGGGGGATGTTGATGCCCGATCATTTTATCGGTCATTCGCAGGATATTGCTGACTCAAGTCTTGCGACACAGAAAGGAGGGGGTTTTTGCAATCGGATACGGCAACCTCGGTTGAACGTCAATCTCAAGCGATTCACAGGAATGCGAGGAAAGTTATGAACAATACACAGAACGTGACACGTTGGTTGATGGTGGGCATTTTTGGCGTATCTGTACTGGGTGCGGCACTGGCAATTGGAAAAACCGAACCCGCAACACAAGCTCGACCTCGAGTTTAGGAATCGAAACAAAACAAACACCGGATCAACCAGTCTTCTTGCAAGGGGCGATAAAAGCACTAGAAGTTTATGATGTCAAACCTCCAACTATGCTTGTCCACACGATCGCAAGCAGGAATTTACCAGGAAACGTATGGTAAATAAGCTGACTGGAGCAACTAGTGGGTGGTTTCACAGGTCAATCATGTATGCAAACACAAAATAATTACCATAGCTTCAAGCCTGAAAACCCCAAAAGCTCGAGCATTCACAAATAAACACTTACTCGTTTTATAAAGCGGACGCTTGAATTTCATTGATTTGCAAAAATTGAACAATTTACACGAATTAAAACCTGAATTCAGGATAACCAAGCCAACAAATTTCACATTCAAGTCTAGCACTGGAGGTTTCTATGCGAAAGACTCAATGGCAATTTACCATCATTGCTCTCATTGCTTTTTTTATGAGCGCTTACTTCCTGGTTCCTGCACAAACAGGATCAAATCTTTTTGAACGTACCACCAGGCAAGGTTCGATCAAGCCAAGTCAGAAGACGACTGTAATCCGTGCACAAAACATCTTGGTCAACTTGGACTTTTTTCGTCTAAACACCACCAAGGAACTTACCGTTGACCTTTTCGGTCAAAAATTTTCTGTGTTACTTGAGCGAGAAACACCAACAGCCGAAGGGAAAGGGTTTGTTTGGTACGGCAGAATCCAAGGTCAACTTGCCAGTTATGTGATGCTTTCAAGGGTTGGCAACACGCTCGCAGGCAGTCTCTACACTCAAAACAACCACAATTACCAAATTCGCTACCTTGGCAACGGTATCCATGTGTTATATGAAATTGACCAAACGAAATTTCCAAATGACGAACCAAAAGGATTTCCTAAAAAAACAGCCACCAATCCTGGAAATCCAAGTGGTGACACCTGTGGCAGTGATAATCCCAGTGACATTGATGTCATGGTGGCGTACACAGCTACCGCACGTGCAGCCGCTGGCGGAAACGATGCCATGCAAGCTGAAGTGTACTTGGCAACTGAGCTGACAAACCAATCGTACATCAACTCAAATATTACACAACGCTTGCGGCTTGTGCATCTCGTCGAGGTGGCTTATACAGAATCTGGCGTATCAAACACGGATAAGGTTCGCATGCAAAATCCTAGCGACGGGCAGCTCGATAACCTGCTCCCATTGCGCAATGCTCACGCCGCCGATTTGGTCGCCCTTATCGTCAACAACCTTGATTATTGTGGTGAGGCATTCGACATTCTCAATCCAGTCTCCAATGCCTTTGAAAATAAAGCCTACACCGTGGTTGAACAAGGCTGCTCCGCAGGCAACCTTAGTTTCGCTCACGAACTGGGACATTTGATGGGCGCACGCCACAACTGGGCAAACGATGGCGCGAACAATGCCCCCTATCCCTATAACCACGGATATTTCAACATCGCCCCAACACCAATGGGAACTCCATCTTGGCGCACCATCATGTCCTACAAAGATGCTTCATGCCCCGCTTCAGGTTGCGCCCGCATTCCTTATTGGTCCAACCCAACCATTCGCTACCCAACCGCCACTGGCGACCCCATGGGTGTGGCTACCGGCAGCCAACAAACCGACAACCGTACAACACTCAACAACACTGCGCTCACGGTGTCTAACTTCCGCTGCTCCTCACCAAATCGTGCCAATGTCTGGATCAAAGACACTTGGGAAGACACAGGTGCCGAACCAGACCCTGCAACTGCCAGTCAGGACATGTGGAAATCACCCTACATCTGGGTGCGTAAAACCCAAGACACTGGATTGACCCACCAGCACCAACACGAAAACCCAGTATTCGGTTCGGGAAGTTTCGTGTACACCAAGCTCCATAATGGTGCAAACACTCCATCCACTGGTACGCTTGAGGTGTACTGGGCAAATGCCTCCACTTCGCTAAGCTGGCCGACCGGTTGGACTAACCTTGCTAATATTGCCCTAACCATTCAAGCCAACTCAACTAAGATTGTCGAAGCACCTTGGACATCTTTACCCGCTACTGGACATTTTTGCCTGCTTGCTCGTTGGGTTTCAGCTTCAGACCCCATGGCTTCACCCGAAACCAATGACATCGAACAAAATGTTCGCAAAAATAACAACCTCGCTTGGCGGAACTTGAACATCGTGAGCCTTGCTGACGCACCAAGAGCCGATGAATCGCTCATCTTGCGTGGAGTCAATCCTGACTTTCGGACATCCTTACAGGTCAAAGCCACGAGAACCACCCTCGGCGGGTCATTCCTGGCAGAAGGTCAGATCATCGTAACCTTCGATGATGTACTTCAACGCGCCTGGGAACGAGGCGGTTCGAGAGGCAAAGGATTCCGTCAAGTCGGTAAGAACTTCTTGATCACCAATGCGAGCAGTGCAATTTTTGAGAACATCAGTCTCAAAGAAAATCAGATCGGTCAAGTTCATACGTCATTCCAAACGTTCAAGGAGCGCACGCCACAAAGAACCTATTTAATCGACATGATCCAACTGGCCGTACCTTTCGGTGAGGGCGGGGATTCAAAACCTCGCGTGATTGGCGGGGTAAGCTATCAGATCAGTACCGAACCAAATCAAAAGTAAAGCCTAGAGCTTGTTTGAATTCGTTCTGGACGCAAAAAATTGATTTTCCAGTGCGCAAAAATCGGA
>JANLWR010000944.1:0-5034 GCA_031364625.1 Deinococcales bacterium
ATTCCGCCGAGGATGTTCGGGGCGCGGGGTTGGAGGAATACCTCGTTTCACCGGTCGGGGTGACCCTGGTGGAATGGCCGGAACGTTGGACGGACTTTGTTGAGCTTTAAAACGGCAAAACCAGCTAATTCTGTGCTTTGGATCGAATCGCCCCGCCCTTAACTTGAGGTCGAGAGGGGGTTCGAGAAACATGTCAGGCTCCGAAATCGACGGGGAGGACCCAAGTCCAGTTCGCTTTCGCCTGTGCGTGCGCTGCTTTCGCGCCGTGCCTGCAAGCTCGAATGAACGCTACTGCATCAACGACGGAACCCAGATGCTCGAGCAGTGCCCAATGTGCAAGACGCCCATTTCCAGCCCTTACGCACGGTTTTGCGCCGGCTGCGGGTTCGAGTTCGGACTCGCCAATTCTGGGCAAGACCGCACCGAAATGAGGACCCTGCTTTAAATTCGCCACCAGCCGTTCGAATTTTATCCAAAACCCGCACTGAAAGGACTTGAGATGAAACGATTTGAATTGATCCTGATGCTGCTTGCGCTCGTCGCCTGCGGCGGCGCACCCAACCCTGGACCTGGGGGCAATGCCACACAGATCGTCGCCGCCACCGGAGGCGTGATTGAGGCTGGGGGGGCGAAGCTGACGATTCCGCCTGGGGCGCTCAGCCAGGACGCCACCGTGACCTTGGTCGCCAAGGGCAAACCCAACGAACCCGCCGAGAACCCCATGCACCCTGTCGGGACGACGGTGGCGCTCGACCTTGGTGGCGCCGAGCTGAAGATGCCAGCCAACCTCGAGCTGCCGGTGGACGCGACGGGCGAGGGCAGTCTGGTGGTGCTCGAGACGCCACCGGAGGACGGTTCCAGCGCAGCAGCTCCCCGCTTGGTTCATGCCGCCAGACCCATCGGGGCGGCGACCGCGAACTCATCCACCTTTGCTCGAGTTGGTCTGAGTCGGGTGACTTATGCGGTGGTGCGAGCGGGGCAATATGCCGTGAACATCATTCCCAAGCCCCCCACCAGTGACGGAACCGTGGGATCATCCTTGCAAGTTCCATTCTATTGGCAGGCTGGCTACCCTTGGTGCTACCCAACTGCGGTGACAATGGCGCTGAACTTTCACAAATCCCAAGCGGCGATTTCGAACAATACCAAGTTTCCAGGTGGTTTCGTCAGCAATTACGGAATTGCCAGCCTGATTCGCCAGAGTCCTACCGATTATGCGTCGATCTGGAATATCGTCAAAAAAATGGGTTTGCCCGAGGACACGTACTCTTTGCTCATGTGGGACGCCGAACTCGTCCCATCGGACAAGTCGGAGGAACGATTTGCAGGAGCCTTTGATGCCTTCAAGTCATACGTCTCGACCATCACCGCCAGCAATTCCTTTCGGGGAAACACTCCGGTCTTTACGGGATCGGACCGCCAAGAACACGCCTTTGTTTTGACAGGCTTGACCAATGCGAACAACGATGGCGTGTACGTGAACAATAGCAACCACCGATGGAAGGGCAGTCACCCGTCACTGACTTGGAAGGAATTCCACGATGCCAACTGTCCACTCAAAGTCCCCAAAGACGACAACTCGGGCTGTATAGACAAAGCCACGAGCAAGGAAGCCGACCTCTTCACCTTCGTTTCTTACAGTGATCCCAAACCCGAAACCGAACGGCGCGGCTCGATTGAATTGCTTCCCGGTGGTACAAACAACAACGGCGGCATTGTCGAAACCGTGAACGAAACCATCATCTTCCGCAACCTCAGGAACTATGTGATCTCGAGGTGGATGTGGGATGGGCGTTATGCCAATGGTTATTACTTCAGCGATGCCGCCCATCAGGAACCCAAGTTTCTGTATGGTACCAACCTGCCCATCGACAAAGAGTTTCAGAATTCCATCTTCCGCTCGAGCAAACTCGAGACCGACTTCAACCTGGTCAACTTTACCAACGTTGCGCTAGATTACGAACTCGAGGCGCGGTTGTTCGTTGGTGGCGTATCGCGTGCCCAGAAGTTTGTCAATCCCAAAATCGGCGCCAATAGCTACCAACCGATATACATCGCCTGGGGCAACCTCGCCGATGTCGTCGGGGCGGTCGGGGCGCCCACCACAGCCCGCCTCGAGTTCAACCTGCGCCAAGGCGGGGTGCTCCAAGATGTCAAGCACGTCTCGTTCAGGTTGGCTCCCGACCCGACCGAGAAGTCCAGCGCACGAATCATTACACCGTTCAACGGTACGACCCTGCTCAAGGGAGCCGAGTTCATCTTCAAGGGTGAGGCGTTCGACCCTCACACGCTGCCCGATGGACACCTCTTTGGAGGCATGTTGACCTGGTTCGAGAACGGGACCAAAATTGGCGAGGGTGAACAGCTTACTCGGACATTCCAGACCCCAGGCTCGCACACCTTGTCGTTCGTTGCCCGCAACGAGTACGGAGTCCAGACCACTGCAACAGTCAACGTCAACGTGATTGACCCGATCCGCGTTCCAGGTGAAATCAAGATCGTCTCGCCAACGAATGACCAGGTTTTTGACCACCGTCAGTCTGTACCGGTCGTGGTACCACTGGTCGGCTACGCCACCTACTCCGATGGCAGCCACGTGCCAGAGAACCGTCTGGTCTGGACACTTGACGGTAGACCCGGCGAGATAGGGCGCGGCTCGAGCCTGAGTGTCGATCTGAGGAGCGGTCGGGGCGGGAGCGACTACACCCTGCACATGAGCGTCCTGAGTGCCGCCGGTCAGAGTATCGGCAGCCAGACCGTCAGGGTCGCCATCACCTGCCTCACATGCATCGACTGAACCTTTACCCCAATTTTTAAGGAGTCAACCATGAAACCGCAAACAATTCTGTTCTGCTGCGCGACGCTGGCAATCACCCTCACCGCCTGTCCAGGCTCGAGCGGCGGCTCAGACCTCAGCGTGAGTCTCTCGAATCCCTCCGGTACGGCTTACACGAATAGCAGCCTGACCGTCCAGGCGACCGTCAGCGGTGGCACGCCCGAAAGCCTCGAGTTGCTGCGCAACGGCACGTCGCTCGCCGTCCTGACAGCCCCCTACGCCTACACCTGGGACACCAGCGCCCTGACCGAGGGCGGTTACAGCCTGGGCGTGCGGGCGATCAAGGGCGGCAAGACCGTTCAGGGCGACGCCCGCACCGTGTTCGTGGACCGCACCGCGCCGACCGTGAACCTGACCAGCGCCACCGCCGCAGTGACGACGGCGGGCAACCTCGAGCTGAGCGCCGACGCGAGTGACACCCGAGGCATCGCCCGCGTCGAGTTCTTTGACGGCACGCAAAAGGTCGGCGAGTCCACCTCGAGTCCGTTCGGGCTGAGCCTCAATTTGTCTGCCGCCGACAACCGCGAGCACAGCTTCAGTGCCAAAGTCACCGACCGTGCCAACAACAGCGCCACCAGCACGGCGCTCAAGGTCAACGTGCTGATCCCCAAGCGCGTCAGCGAGAACCTGATTGTCAACGGCGATGCTGAGGCGGGACCCGGCAGCAACGGCGGAGAGTACGTGAGTGACATTCCCGCCTGGCTCGTCCCCTACTCGAGCGCCCTGCGCTTTACGGTATCGAAATACGGCACGAGCAACATCAGCCTGACCGACGCCCCGCCGAACGGGGGCAACCAGTTCTTTGTGGGGGGACCGGACATCAGCAACCCGATCACGCATGTTCCGGACAGCAGCATCAACAGCGCTCGTCAAATTATTACCCTGAGCGCCGACTGGAATACCACCGTGGATGCAGGAGGCGTAACCTTCGACCTGAGTGGGTATTTCGGGAGTCTAGGCACCCTCAACGACACTGGGCTGCTCTCGGCATTCTTCCTGGACTCAGGCGACAAGACGCTGAAAACCGTAGAACTCAAGGCGGTGTATGCCCAGGATCGAAATAACAAGACCGGCTTCGTGCGCCGCGCAGACGCCGGCGAGGTTCCCAAACAAACCCGAAGAGTCTTCATCGCCCTCAAGCTGGTGCGTTCAACGTCTTCAACGTTTTCACCAATATACAACTTTGGTCTTGCGGACAACCTCGCGCTGGTCCTGACAGCTTACTGAACCGCGCGTTGCGGCTTCGATATCGAGTCGCACCTCGAGTGACTTGAATTTTGCGCCAACACTGCGGTCAGGACCACCCCAACAAACATATTGTTTGAACAAACGAATTTTTTGACACCACGATTGGACTCGTATGAGCATGTATTTAACATCTTTGGGTTTGATGGTTTCTTGCAATGTCGTCTACAGTTTGGCGCAAAAATACTTACCCAAAGACATCAACCCGTTCATGACATTGATCGTGGTCTACATGATTGCGGGCGGCATGAGTCTGGCGTTGGCGTTTTCGTTTCGGGTACTCACCGTCTCAGAAATCTCGAGCACGGTTGGTAAATTGAATTGGGCTGTGGTGCTGCTCGGGTTGGCAATTGTCGGTATCGAATTTGGCTATTTAATGGCATTTCGCTCGGGTTGGAAAATCAGCTTGGTGGCATTGGTCGGCAATGTGATCGCCAGCTTGCTGCTCGTGCCCTTGGGTTTGATGCTCTTAAAAGAGCAAATCAAAATTCCGAACATGATTGGCATTGCCTTGTGCATGATCGGTTTGATGCTCGCTAGCCGTTAGTACCGTGATGGCTCGAGGTTATTACAGAACAGGCAAGGAGTGAGCACTTGGAAACCCATCAATTGAGAAAGCACAAATACGCCCAACGCGCCCGCAAGCGCTTTTGCAAAGGCACTTGTTTTGTTGCGCCCGTGGATTTGATCTTCACTGGAAAACGCACGCTCGAGGAATGGGCAGCCGTTTTGAGCGAAGAACGTGAACTCGAGCAACGAAAACAAAGCTTAAGCCAAACCAGTCGTGATTTGGCTGACAAATCCCAGATTTGATTCCTTCGCGCGAACCTCTAGAAACCCGTGTGCTTTACTCCAGGTTTGCGATCTTACAACTCACTCAGAAAGCCTGAGCACGGGCAGGCTCGAAAGTGTTAAGCGGATTCGTAAGAAAGTGTTAAAGCTTCGACGCAAAG
>JANLWR010000945.1:0-3079 GCA_031364625.1 Deinococcales bacterium
ATACCCTCGAGCTTGTGCCATTCGAAGCGATACGGGATTGATTTCAATGGTGATCTCTTGCCTGCAATTCTTTTGCATCGAAAAAATCGCTGACATGCCCCTCGAGCAATCTTGTGCGTATCCAGCCACGCAATGCTGCATGACTTGTCCTTCAAATGCCAAGTCAGCACTGTTCAGCAATTCTGTGATTGTCCAGATTTGTTTCTGCGCGTCGGTGAAAGACCAAACTAAGCCTTGGGTCGCCCAAACAAAATTCCCATTGACTCGCCCAATACTTTGTGCGTACTCGAAATTGTATTGAAGTACCATTTCGAGGTTCAATCCTTGCAGAGAAAACAAGGGTTGCTCGAGTTCGGTTTCAGTACGAAGATGAAACATCCAATCCAGAATTTGACGGTATTCGAGGTCGAGTACGTTCTGTGCGTGTCGAATCAACCATTGGAAAACTGGCATCAGAAAGTTTTGAACCTGCGAATTTTGTAATCCGTTGCTTGGGTCAAAAACGTAACGCCGATCTTGCAAAATACGTTCGCAATCGGTGGTGCTTGCTCCAAGGTTTTGTAACCACAAACGCATCATCAATTTTTCGACTGATGTTTCTCGAGCATGTGCTGAAAGGTGAACTTGAATTCTCTTTGGAATCCACCAACCGAACAAGTTTGCGGCTTGACGTAAACTTCCACCTTGCGCCAGTAGAATAAACCAGCAAAACCATTTGAGGGTGTATTTGCTTTGAAACCTCGACCCTTGAAGCAACAAGCATTCGGGCGCTTCATAAGCACCAAACAAGGCTTTGACGAAATCAAAATCGTTCAAACTCGAGTCACAAGTGAACGGGTCACGCACCCAAAACGGGGCGAGCAAACAAGCGGCAATGCGTAAATGTGGTTGTTTAATCTGGTGCGTCAAAAAAGAAATCGCATCGTAATCGCAACCCGAAAACAACAACGCAGGTAATTTTGACGTTGAGATACTTTGATCGGCAAGCAAAAGTAAACGATCCACGAAATCGGCAAGACGTTGCTCGAGCGGCAAATTTTCGCTCGAGATTGTCTCAGATTCTGGAATGGCTAACCCACGCAGGAACGTTGTGCTGCTGCGTTTTTGAAACCAGTCCAACAAAATGTCAATACGATATTGGGTTTGTGCTCCAGGGGATTGTAAGAAGGCTTTACGTGCTTCAGCCGCATTCTGTCCTTGGATTGGGCAATATACGTCTCGAGGAACTTGCAAGGTTCGATCATTTGAAGAATAACTGCTGTTCCAGACTTGAAACAAGTTCGTTCCCGACAATATATTGGCTTCTTCATCACGTTCGTAACTGCGCCAGTTTTTGTTATGTACCCGCAAATTTGCTCCAATATCAAAATCTTCGTCGAGAAAAACGCTTAGATTGACCACCTGCTTTGCCTGGGGTTGAATTTCAGGGTCGGCAAAACGTGTTCGTAAGTACGACGTTCGAGCGTCGTGCTTGCCAAGTGGTTGATGCCAATTTTGAATTTTTTGTCCTGCAACCACTTGTTTCATACCTCTAATGTACTGTCCAGAACGATACAAACGTAAGCGCCATAGCATGTAGTCTGGTACGACAAATTGCTTACGCCAGTAAAGGAATGACCATCCTTTGCTATGATGACATCAGGGTTTAGCACTTCAATAAACCGTTCAAGGAGTCCATTTTTATCATGCCGAATTCTTTTCAATACTTTGAGAACTGGCGAACAACACAATTCACTTGCTCGTCATGCAACTGGCAAGGATTAGGAAGTGATCTCAAAATTGGAGAGGTTACGGGAATGTACTTTGAACTCGAGTGTCCCGAATGTCGCACGTACATCACGGTTGTTGGTCATCCCACAATCGAAGAATCTCGAGCGAATTGGGATAAATTGTCCAAAACAGAACAAGAAGAACTTGTGAAAAAAGAAGTTCGGGTGCGTTAATTGCTTTTGCATCTGAAAAACCAACGCCATGCCAAATGCCACGCAGCAAAAAACGGCAATCTTTACACTCAAGGAGGCATCATGAAAAAAGATGCAGAAGACCAGTACAAGTTTATGAACTCGGATTTCATTGCCACACCAGCCAATGTTGGCGAATGGATTGAATCCGCAAAAACCAAGTTTGCTACGCACATAATCATTGTGACGGACACGTTTGATTACGAAGATTACCCCGTGTTTGTAAGCCGACATCAAGACCTTCGTACCGTCATTGGCGAAACCAACGATAAACCAATGCAACGGGTCACTTCGGTGTATGAGATCAAAAAAGGTCAAGCGACCCGTATTGAACATTGGAAGGGTGGTGAAATAGACCGTTTAAAGGAGGAGCTTGACGATGCTCGAAATAAAATCAGGCGTTTAGAAGCCCAACTGAAAGCAAATAATGGTTGACACGTGTAACGTTTTTAACACTTCGCGTTAATTGTGAAGTCCTCCCAATTGTGCAATCCAACTCTCGAAATCCTCTCGAGAGACAACAACATCGGGTGAATCGTCTAAAAACAACCGCATGTCAAGCGCGACTCGAGCAGCAGCACTGACAGGCGGAGCATCTGCCACTACGACGGGACGCATGGCAACCTCGAGCGGGTCTTCCTCAAAGTCCAGCACAGGCAAATCAACTGTTAACGGCAAGTGATCCAGCACCCGAGTTCGTAGTTCACGCTCGAACGCATCTATCACTCGAGGGTCACGACACGCCTCATACAAGGCATCTCGAATGTGAATCACCCACCTGCCAAATTCCTCAAGCAGCCTGACTTGCAAACCTTTCACTCGGGTTGACGCACGTTTTTCAACCACTTTCACCACGTTCAAACCTGCTTTTTGTACGCGCTCGAGGTAATGCGTGAAGTTAAGCTGCAATGTAGAAACTGTTTTGATCAGCTTTCGGAGTGCTTTGGTTTCTTCGAGGTTTGAGGGACGGACTCTCGAGAATTCCTTCAGAAGCAGTGCGAGTTCCCGAGCGGCAGATTCCTGGGCTTGACTGCCTTCAATGAGTTTCCAGAACACGGCGCGTACTCCAGCGAGTTCCATATCGGTGTTGTCATGGTCATCCAGTGCCAGAAGTTCGA
>JANLWR010000968.1:0-2476 GCA_031364625.1 Deinococcales bacterium
GCGAACGGAAGATTGGCGACAACCGAAAACGCCTGTGCGCCAACTCGAGCACCAAAATCAATGCGCCCAGTACCGCCAGCCACGGTGCGAGCGAGAACCCCGAGGTTTTACGGCTGGCTTCGTAACCAGTTAAATTCTCGAGCATCCGCCCACCCGAAGCTTGGGCGATGCGCCGTAAATTCTCTAAACCACTGCCCGTCTCGAGTTCACGGTTTTTGCTTTGCAAGGTTGTTCGAGCCAGCACCGCCCCAGATTTCACCAGCACCAAACTGCCCGTGGTGTTTTTGGGAATTTGCGCCTCGTAACGCCCTGGCGCGGTTTGGGTCATGTTTAAACTCTTGCCACCCACCCGAAGCTCGAGGCGTTGATTGTTGAGGTATCGGTTGCTGTCCACCGCGTCCACAATGGCGCTGCCACCGTCCCCAGAAACTGAAAGTGAGTACGGTGTCGGCGCAAGCTCGAGCCAGCGCGTGATCGTGCCGAGCAGATTTGGTAGCTCTGTCCAGCGCGTGAAGGCATCGTTCCTCGAGAGGTCAACGGTGAGGGCAGCCGTGCGTCCCAAGCCTTTGCGGGTCACTGCCAGCACGGGTTCGCGGTCTAAACCCACCAGAATCGCTTCGGCTTCGGGGTGCAAGGTCGTGGCAATATACGCGCTCAAAGCGGGCGGACGGCTGGAAACCCTTGCCAAAGGATGACGCACCAAGGTTGGTTTAAAAACCTCGAGCCTGACAACGCTGCGGGTGGCGGTGAGCGCCTCGGTGGTGAAAATACGTGGCAGCGTGTCAATTTGCAGCGCCTCGTAATACCGTCCTTTGCCTGCTTTGGCAATCGCCCTCAAACGCGGCACGTCGGCATCCGAACCTACCGCGATGCTCGAGGTGGTGATACCCGCATCGTTGGCGGCTTTGGCGATACCAGGAAAATCGGGCGGGTTGGGATTGCTTTCCTCCGCGTCGGCAAGTTGCCCGTCGGTCAGTAAAATGATGTGCTTGATCGAAGCTTTTCGCTCGGTCAGCGCCTGGATCGCTTGAGTGTAAGCGGGTCCTAAAATTGTGCCGCCTTCGGGTTGAATTTCTTGCACGGCACGTAACATTTGTAATTTGTTGTTGTCGGTTGCACGAACGGGTTTAAACGCCCATTTTGCCGTGTCTGAAAAGGTGATTAAACCCAGCAAATCCTTTGGGTTCGCCAGTTCAATCACGTTGCTGACCCCCTCGAGCGCCAACTCGAGTTTTTGCGCGTTGCCGCTCGAACCCATCATCGACAAACTGCGGTCCACGATCATGACCATGGCGACCAGCGGCACGTCCACCCGAGTGCGCAAATCGCTGGCGACGGGCATCAATTCCTCGAGTTTGGTTCGCGCCCAACCGCCCAAACCAAAACTTTTTTTGCCACCCGTGAACATCAGACCGCCGCCGTCGTTCACAAAACGCTCGAGCAACTGCAACTGCCCCCGCGAGTAATCGGTTGCCGCACCCCGAATGATGATCGCGCTGGCAGACAACGGTTCAGTGATGCTGGCGGGCGTCCCCTCGCGCACCACAAAACCTTGACCGCGCAAGAGCTTAACCATGGCGGGGTCACCGATCACCAGCACATTGCCGCGTCCCTCGACGCGTAAACTTAACGTTTTGCGGTCATCGAGTTTTGGTTGATCAAAATTTGGTTCAATTTTGACCTCAAGCGCCGCCTCGCCAGGGTCAGGCACAATAAAATCAATGCCGACGCTCGAGCGACCCGCCGGTAAAGTCAAGGTTTGCACGGGCAAAGGCGCACCATTGAGGCTTGGCAAAATTCGCACCCGAGCCGCCTGAGACAGCCCAATTACCGCCGTCGCTCGAGCCGTCGCGCCCTTGGTTAACGAATTTGGCGCGATCAAATCCGCCATGCTCGCGTTCTGCCGCGAGGTCAACGGCAGCACGTCCACAGGCACTCCAGGCAGCCGCTCGAGCGCGTTGGCGGTGGTGCTGTTGCCGTCCGAAACCAGCAGCACCCTTGTGCCCTCGTAAGCCTGCGCCACTTGAAGCGCGTTGCCAATATCGGTCTGACTCGTCTCGAGTGCATCCTTGGGCGTACCAGCCACACCCGCCTGCCCCGCGAACTCGAGCCTCGCACTGGCAGGAATTTGTGCCAAAGCTTGCGGCGCGGGACTGGCGGAATCGCTGACATCCGTCAAAATTACCAAACCCGCCCGCGCCGTCTCGAGATTCGGACTGGACGCCGCAAACGCCAAAATCAGCAACGCGACAGACCGCAAAACACCCGTCACGCCGCGCACGATTTGCGCTCGAGAGACGATCAACGCCGCAATGAAAATCACAAGCGCCAAAATCAAAATCCAAGGTTGCTCGAGGTGCAAGATCATGGGGTGCTCCAAAGAAATTTTGATTTGTATTGAGGTTTGGAAACCCAAACCTCACAAAGGGTGAAGACAAGCGACCATGCCCGCAGGTGCGTTTTATGGTCAAGAAGG
>JANLWR010000002.1:0-7255 GCA_031364625.1 Deinococcales bacterium
GGTTTGTGGCATTACTGGCACGATCAAAACCTGAGCGCCGACTTTGAGCGTACCGAACAACACGGCAGCATTCGGGCGCAAACGATCATCAGTGGTCTAAAAGATTGGATTGGAGATTTGCACGGTATCTCGAGGGACGCACAGATTGGCAGTTTGGGCGGTGGCAATCACTTTGCCGAGGTGCAACGGGTGGCAAAAATTCTCGATCCTGTCACCGCGCACGCTTGGGGATTAAAGCAAGATCACGTGGTCGTGATGGTTCATTCTGGCAGTGTTGGCATTGGACATCTGGCGGGAAGTCAACTGAAAACAGCCACCCGAGGGGCGTACCCAAAAGGCATTGCCCATCCTGAAAATGGAATTTACCCGATGCCACTGCAATCAGATACTTGGCACGATGCGCTCGCCAATGCTGCCAATTTTGCCTTTGCCAACCGATTTTTCTTGGCGTTGATGGTTCGTGCGGCACTCGAGGAAACGGTGGGTGAAACCGATTACGCCCTGCTTTACGACGCGCCGCACAATTTGGTCTGGCGGCAAGAACACGGCGCACTGCACCGCAAAGGCGCAACTCCCGCCAAAGGTTTTGAAACCATGCAAGACACACCGTATGCCTATCACGGCGAACCCGTGCTGATTCCTGGTTCGATGGGCGCAAGTTCGTATGTGATGGCAGGCACGGGAAACGCGGATAATTTAGAAAGCGCCAGCCACGGCGCGGGACGGATTCACTCGAGGGGCGAGGCGATGCGCGGTTCGGAACAAGAATTTAAGGATTTTCTCGAGCGTTACCGTGTGGTGACACCGCTCGATTGGCACGACGAAAAAGTTAAATCCCGCCCCGATATTGTCCGTGAACACCTGGCAAATTTACGGCAGGAAGCGCCATTTGCTTACAAAGGAATCACCAGCATCATCCAGACGCAAACCGCCGCGAACATGGTGCGCGGCGTGGTGGAACTCGAGCCGTTGCTGACGGTAAAAGGATAAATTACCTTATGGGATTAGATTACTCGCTCTGCGCCATTTTGCCCCGAAATCAAGCACCCCATATGCTCGAGCAACTGTCCACAGTGCTGGATGCCACTAGCCGAAGGCGAATTCAGAATCTTGCTTGGTCGCCTGCTCTTCAAACCAGTAATACAGTTTCGCAGGGAATTGCTGGTTTGTTGGGCATTGAACATGAACAAACAAATTTTTACGCTTTTTCGTTACAGGTCAAACTCGAGCGGGAAATGAAAGCATACCTGGTTGATTACCCTTTCAACTGCTTTGATCAAGCCAATGTTTTTGGGTCTATGTACACGTCGGTGTTTGCTGGTGCTGAATTTCTGCTGGTCAGAATGACGGCAGCCAGCTCGGACATGAGTCGGGTTTTGGAAAACTCGAGCGCCATTCACAAACTTTGGGCGCAATTTGCCAAAGCCTCAAAAGCAACTCTGGCGTATGTTGACCTCGAGTCTGAAGTTGGGATATTGCTGTTCCCCAAAAGTGGTGATTGCATCATTCCCATCAATGACACTTTTGCGTGTTTTGAAGCACCCGAGTTCGACTTGGATGAAATGACCCGTTTTATGCGGCAAGCCAATCAAGTTTAGGTTTGAAGCTCGACTCGAGAAATGAATGGTGTCTTTTCTTGAGCAACAATTTGTTCCAACCCGTAAACTGAAAGCATGGGCAAACTCACCACGCACGTTTTGGATACTGCTAAGGGCAAACCTGCCGCGAACCTCGAGATCAGGCTTTTAAACGCAAACCGTGAACTCTTAAAAACCATTCGCACCAACACCGACGGTCGGGCTGAATCACCGCTGCTCGAGGGTGAAAGTTTGAAAATCGGAATTTATACGCTCGAGTTTGAAGTGGGCGCGTATTTTGGAAATCCTGATTTTCTGGGGGTTGTTCCCGTTCAATTTAGGATTTCTGACACCGAAGCGCATTATCACGTGCCTTTGCTGGTTTCGCCTTATGGATACAGCACCTACAGGGGTAGCTGATGAGCTTTGAGCCTCCCTCGAGCGCGACCATTCTGGCACTGTCACAACAAGCCCTCGAGCGTTGCGACATTTTGGCAACCCACACCGAAGAACCTGGCAAGATCACGCGCACGTTCTTGTCCAAACCCGCGCATGAAGTCCAAGCCAAACTCGAGACTTGGATGAACGAGGCGGGGTTAATCACTCGGGTTGATGCGGTTGGCAATGTGATCGGGCGGCTCGAGGGCAGCAGTCCGAATGCAAAAACGTTGTTGATCGGATCACACATTGACACCGTGCCAAATGCTGGGCGTTACGACGGCATTCTGGGCGTAATGCTTGGGATTGCCGCAGCACGGGCGCTGGGTGCGCACAAACTCCCGTTCGCGCTCGAGATTATCGCTTTTTCTGAAGAGGAAGGTGTGCGGTTCAATGTGCCATTCATTGGTTCTCGAGCCGTGGTGGGCGGCGTTGACCGTGCGTTGCTCGAGAAAACCGATGCTTTGGGAACGAGTGTCGCGCAAGCCATCACCGATTACGGTTTAAACCCAAATGATATTCCCAGTGCCGCCTACAAACCCTCAGAAGTGCTTGGTTACTTCGAGGTTCACATTGAACAAGGTCCGATTCTCGAGAGCCGCCAAGCGCCCTTGGGACTCGTGGAGGCGATTGCTGGGCAAACGCGGGTCAACCTCGAGTTTAGGGGGCAGGCGGCGCACGCGGGCACAACCCCGATGAATTTACGCAAGGATGCGCTGGTGGTTGCCGCCACACTGGTACTCGAGGCGGAACGCATGGCGAAAACCATTCCTGGGCTGGTCGCCACCGTTGGCACGCTCGAGGTCGAAAATGGTGCGGGCAATATTGTTCCAGGGCGGGTCCGCGCCAGCCTCGACGTGCGTCACAGCGATGATGCCACCCGAGAACGCGCCGTGGCAGACCTGCTCGATTTCACCTGGCACACGGGACAAAAACGCAAGGTCAACCTCGAGCATCAAATCAAACTCGAGCAACACGCCGTGCCGATGGATGGTTTATTAACCGAATTTCTTGCCGATGCACTCGAGGATTGCGGCTTTAAAAACCGTGCCAGTCTGCCAACCTTGCAAACCAGCCTCGAGAAAGTTGCCAGCGTTCACCGTCTGACTTCTGGGGCGGGGCATGACGCCATGATTCTTGGCGGGTTTACCAAAGCGACCATGTTGTTTATTCGTTCGCCCAGGGGTTTAAGCCATCACCCAGACGAAGCCGTGATTCCGAGCGATGTCAAAGCGGCGTTGACGGTGATGCTCGAGTTTTTAAAGAAGCTGACGCGTTGGCAAGCAAATTAAGGGCAGGTCGAAGTCCAGTCCCCAGTACCAAAAATCTCCCTAATCAGTCCAAACAAAACGGGATCGTACGTTTTTAATTCGGCTCGGGTGTTGATTTCGTTGTGAATCCCGTTGGACGGAATGGCTTCGATGTTGGTGTTGTAATAATCTTGCACGCCCTCCGCCCAGTATTCGTCCACCGTGTCATCGGCGTAAGTGTTTGCCCATAAATTCTGACTCAAAGCGCTAGTGTAAGCGCTGGTCAAACGGTTTCTAAAATTGGTATCAGAAAACTCCACGCCCATAATCAAGACCGTGTGGGCAAACTCGTGAAGCAAAATGTCTTCGCCAAGGTAGCGATCAGAGTTGTAGCACAAAATATTTTCTTCCGCACCCGAAGAAAGTGGAATGAAAGGTGTTGCCCCCAAGCCCCTGGCTCGAGCGTCCCAACTTTCACCACCAGGCAGTGGGAAATCTTTGTCCAAATTTTTGTACTCGGGCATTTGCGTGGTCAGTTGACCCACGCCCAAAATGCCAATGCGGGTTTTGTTGGCAATAATCTTTTGAACCACGTTGCTCGAGACGCCAGACAGCATTTTGTCCAATGTTTTCCAAGCTTGGTTTAAAGCCGCATCTGGCACTACCGCCGCCGAGATCAGCGGAATGCCCCTGACCGAACAATACTTGGTGTAAAACGGGTCCAAGCCCAGCGAAATTGGCGGCGCGGTCATGACGCAACTGGTCGGTACGGGGTCGGGAATCGGATTGGGTTGTTGGCTGGGACATGAACTCAAGAAAACCATCAAAAGACCAACGCTCAAAAGCCGCCCTGTAACTCGAGATTTTGGCTTCTCGAGATTTAAAACTCGGTTTTTGACAGATCGAATTTTCATGCACACCACGCTTTCCAAATCAATGGTTGATGATTTTGTGACGCTCGAGAATCTGGTCTTGAAGTTCTCAGCGTAGCACTTTGCATCAAAACTTGAGCCTCAAACAAAACAAGCTCGAGTCTTAAAAGAATCTCGAGCTTGCCCAAAAAGCTTTAACTGAGTTTTCGCTTCAATCAATCGGCTGCCACAGCCACACTCGAGCTTGCCTGGGCTTGCACATGATGATCCTCGAGGTCGGCGATGTACTTCTCGGCTTTCATGGCGGCTTTGGTGCCAGCCCCAACGCTGGTGGACAACTGACGGTAGATTTCGTCGCTGACATCGCCGGCGCTGTAAATGCCCTCTAAACTGGTGTAAATTTCGTCTTTGACCGCCACGTAACCGTGGTTGTTCAACTCGAGCGTGCCCGATAAAAAGCCCGTGTTTGGTTCGTGACCCACGTAAATAAACACGCCGTCGGTTGGCATGGTGCTGACCGCACCAGTCTCGAGGTTTTTGACTTTGACGCCCGTCACGACTTCGTCGCCCAGCACCTCTTCGACCACGGTGTTCCAAACAAATTTCATTTTGGGATTGCGGAATGCTCGGTCTTGCGCAACCTTATTGGCGCGAAGCTCCTGGCGACGGTGAACGACGGTCACGGTTTCGGCAAATTTGGTCAGGAACGTACCCTCTTCGATGGCGGCATCGCCACCGCCAACCACGATCACATGCTTGCCACGGTAAAAGAAACCGTCACAGGTGGCGCAAGTGCTGACGCCGCGCCCATAAAACTTGTCCTCGCCAGGGACATTTAAACGCTTTGGATTCGCGCCCGTGGCAATAATCACGACTTTGGTCGTGTAGGTTTTGTCGTAACCCTTGATGCTAAAACCGCCAGCGACTTTCTCGAGCGACATCACCTCGTCAAAGACAATTTTTGCCCCAAACTTTTCGGCTTGTTGCACCATACGCTGCGAAAGTTCGGGTCCGGAGATCACCTCTGGAAAACCTGGGTAATTTTCGACCTCATCGGTTTGCGCAATCTGCCCACCAGGGTTGCCCTTCTCGAGAATGATGGTGTTTAAACTGCCGCGTCCAGCGTAAATGCCTGCGGTTAAACCTGCGGGTCCACCGCCAATAATTAAAACGTCGTATTCCATTCAATTTCCTCCAGCGAACTTGCTTCCCACGACGCTCCTCACGTCGCAGCAGCCCATACGTTTTAAAATACCAGTTTTCAGGGTGAAAAGCGGTATTGAAAAGCACTTGAAGTACGTTGACTCGAGCTTCAAAGTTCGACCTCCAAAGTTACGTTTAGGGCATGAAACGAAACCCACCTGTGCTGATCGCGTTTATCACATGCTCGAGTTTTGTTGGTACACCAGAATTTCTTTTTGCAGTTCGGGTTGATTGATTAAGCCTTGTTGGCTGGCGTGTGGTTTCCCATCACTCAAACTGGATGCGTTGAAGGCTCGAGTATTTCCTTTTAAGGCTGTCAAGTTCAGATTTCTTTACAAACTGTAAATATCAAGTCTTCAATCTGGTGAAATGAGAAACACTTAAGATTGGTAAAAATGACCACCAGGATTGAAAAATTCTCGGTAAAATCAGGTCAGGTCAAGATTTATCGGAGGTAATAATGGGTTCAAAAACGGTAACACCTGTACTGGTCACTGAAACTTCACTCGGAGAACTCGAGTTCTCGGCTCAGGAAGCGGTCGAGCTTGCCGAGAATTTTAACAAGTTGCCCATTTTGCAACAGGTCATTCGTTTTATGCGTGCCGTGGCAAGCGCCGGTCAGACCGAAGGCATCATGCCAATCAATGCCAAATGGGACAAGCACATTCAAGAAGTGGTCGAATGCGTCTTGTTCAGCCGTGGTTTTGAAGTGATCTGGAAACGCAAATTTATGGAATTCAGGATCAAACCCAGTCTGCGCAGGTCAATCAAGCAGCAAATCAGTGAGCAATTTATTCCCGAGGTTCGCAATCCCACCATGCAAATCCCGTATCAAGCTTAAGGTTGCCTATCATCGCTCGAGCCTTCAAAACCATTTTTTAAACCCTGTCCCACCAGACAAAAACCACTCCAGGCTCGAGTTTTTCAGTGAATGCCCCAAATCTGCCCACCAACCACTCGAGTTGCCTTTTCACAAATTCGTGGTCGGTGTCATAAAATCCCAGGATTATCCGCGCTCGAGCCGCCGCAAACGCATTCTCGGCGTAAGTTTGGTAGAGCGGTTCATTAAAATCGAGTCCATCCCAGACGTTCCAGTAGACGGTATCAAAAAACCCTAGAAGTCCCAGTTTGGTGCGTGTCGGTAAATGCTCGAGCGAGCATTGTGCAAAGTGATTCGCGTACTCTGGCAGCAATGCTCGAGCCATCTCGAGGCTACCGGCGTCAATGTCAACACCGTACGGCGTGATCTGATGCTCGCTCCAAAGTTGCAAACATGCCAGCAAAAATCCGTTGGCGCAACCAATGTCCAAAAATGTTCCAGGCTTTTCAATCGCGCTGCAAATGGGTCTACGGTTTTCAATCCAATGCTCGAGCAATTCTTCAACGTTGCTACCGACGACATGGCTGCCTTCAATCAAGGTTTTGACGTTCGGGAAAGCATTCATCAACTCTTGCATCTCGAGTTTCATCATGCCGCCTTGACAATTTTTTGTTCAAACTCGAGCGCCCGAGCGATACGTTGTTCAAGTTCAGTTTTTTTCTGCTCGAGCTTTTCGCGGGCGGCACGGTATTCGTTCAGCAATTCTTGCACCAAATCGCGGCGTTCTTGCTCGAGTTCTGGCGTGTCAATCCAGGTTTCGAGTTCGTGCAATGTGCTGGTGGTTGTCCAGAAACTGACGCGCTCGGAAATGTTTTCACCCGCAACTGTTCGCTGAACAAACCCAATGCTGTGGTCAACATTGTTTTCGCGTTGACCGAGAAATCCTTTAAACAAAATACCTTGTGACTGACACGCTTGTTTACGGGCAACAATTTCTTGAAGCGTCAAACCAAGATCGCACCACTGCCGCACCGATTCGACTTGGGCAACATTCACGACATGAAAACGATATCGGGTTTTGGAACGTGTTTTTAT
>JANLWR010000038.1:0-2100 GCA_031364625.1 Deinococcales bacterium
GCGCCACCTGCGCGACCTCGAGCGTGTGGGTTAAACGCGTGCGGTAATGGTCGCCCTCGGTGTTCACGAAAACCTGGGTTTTGTACTCGAGCCTTCTGAACGCGCCCGTGTGAATCACGCGGTCACGGTCTTTTTGAAAAACCGTTCGGTACGCACTTTCTTCTTCTGGGTGCAGCCTGCCTTTTGACTCGCTACTCAGGACGGCATAAGGCGCTAAAGTTTGACGTTCGTTTTGCTCGAGCTTTGCGCGGTTAAACATGTCTGACAGTGTACAAGAGTTCTTTGAAATCGTGTTTTTGAATTTATGACATAGCCATTTTGATTCTCGAGAAATCAATAAAGCTCCCTTCTCTCCAAGGAGAGAAGGGTCGGGGATGAGAGGGGACAGGACATGCGCTGGTGTTTGTGTAATCTACCCAAGCAATCGGTTCAACCGCCTGACAAAATCCACCCGATCAGGAATTTCCGCCCCCTCGAGCAACAACGATTGCACCAACAGCACGTGTGCGGTGTCGTCTAAGGTTTCATCACTGGCGTCTTTCAAGCCCATTATCAACGGATGGTTCGGGTTTAACTCGAGAATCGGCTTTGTTGCTGGCATTTCCGATTCGCGTCCCATCTGGCGCAGCATGGCTTGCATTTGAAAACTTGGGTCGGTGTCATCCGTGACCACACACGCAGGAGACTCGAGCAGACGGCTTGAGGCTTTGACATCTTTGACCAAATCGTGCAACGCGGTTCTAACGCGGTCGATCACGGGTGCTGCCTCGAGTGCGGCTTTCTCATCGGTTTCCGACTTCAATTCGTTTGCGACATCGCCACGGTTGACGGCTTTCAACTCGAGGTCTTTGTACTGTCCGTAGCCTTGAATCACGATGTCATCAATTTCATCGTCGCAAATTAAAACCTCAATGTCTTTTTTGCGGTACGCCTCGAGCAACGGACTGGCGCGAAGCACGTTTTCAGTGCCGCCCGTGATGAAGTAAATCGCTTTCTGATCGGCTTGCATCCGCGCTTGATAGTCTGCAAAACCAGTCAGTCCGTCAACTTTGCTGGATTTAAAACGCACCAATTCGGCTAGGGCGTCACGGTTTTCAAAATCTTGGTACAAACCCTCTTTTAACGGACGGTTGAACGCCGCGATAAACGTATTCCAAGTCTCGAGTTTATCGCTGGCGATCCTCGAGAATTCTGCGATCAACTTTTTGACCGTTGCCGTGCGAATGCTTTTCATGATCTTGTTCTGCTGCAAGATTTCTCGAGAAACGTTCAATGGCAGGTCTTCGCTGTCAATCACGCCTTGCACAAATCGCAACCAGGTCGGCAGCAATTCCTTGTCGTCGTCGGTGATGAACACGCGGCGCACGTACAGTTTTACGCCAGGTTTGTAATTGGCGTGGTACAAATCAAATGGCGCAGTTTTAGGCACAAACAACAAACTGGTGTACTGAATCGTGCCCTCAGCTTTGTTGTGCAACCAAAAGAGCGGGTCTTCAACGCCGTGGCTGCTGGACTTGAAAAATTCGGTGTAATCTTCGTCCTTCAAATCAGATTTGCTTCTGGACCAGATGGCGCTGGCAGAATTGATCTGCTCAATCGCTTGGGTTTTGGTGTTTTCAGCGCCGTCTTTTCCGTACTCGGTTTTTTCAAAATGGAGGAATATCGGAAACGCGATATGGTTCGAGTATTTTTTGACCAATTGCTCGAGTTGCCAGCGGTTGGCGTACTCGTTGCCTTCCTCGTTCAGGTACAGTTTGATCAGCGTGCCTTGAGTGTCTTTGCTGGCAGGCTCGAGTTCGTAACCGCCCTTGCCGTCTGAACTCCATTTCCAAGCCTCAATCTCACCGGCACGGCGCGAGATCACTTCAACGCTACTTGCCACCATAAAGCTTGAGTAAAACCCAACGCCAAATTGCCCAATCAAATTGGAATCTTTTTTCGCGTCGCCCGAAAGCCCCGCCAGAAAGCTTTTCGTACCACTCTTGGCTATCGTTCCCAAATGCTCGACCAGATCGGTTTGGTTCATGCCGATGCCGTTGTCCTCAATCTCGAGCGTGCGCTCTGAGGTTGTGTCATCAAATCGCAAATCGATGCGCGGCG